>NZ_JAUBTL010000031.1:0-24309 GCF_036702475.1 Microcoleus sp. D2_18a_B4 | reverse complement strand
GTGGAACAGGCATCTTGCCTGTTGCTGACAATGGTGCAAAAAGAAAATCCATCTGTCATGAACAGGCAAGATGCCTGTTCATGACAGAGGTACAAGATTTGAGTTAAAACCGACTGAAAATTAAAACAGAAAACTAAAACAGATATCCTCCTCAAGCCTCATAGCAAAAACTTCCGTTTTGAGATAATGATTTTTAACCCCTAGCGGGCCAAACCGCAGTCGGCGTTAATTATTCAGCAAACCGAACCTCCACAGACGGATAACACCCTAATTGAAGCATTAACATTGCCGTTACGTTTCGTTACGATAAGGAGACAGAGAGAAAAACCTCTCATTCGTAAAATCAGAGTTAGCCATTATGAACGGTACATTTCGCGTCGGCAACCTGTTTGGGATTCCCTTCTTTGTCAACGCATCTTGGTTTTTAGTTCTGGGTTTAGTAACCTGGCAGTACGGTGGCGCACTAGCTGCCCTGTTTCCCACATTAGGCCCCGTAGCGCCCTGGATGCTGGGATTATTCACAGCGTTACTGTTATTTGCTTCCGTCTTAGCCCACGAATTAGGACACAGTTGGGTAGCCATTAAACAGGGAATTGGCGTGAAATCGATTTCGCTATTTCTGTTTGGCGGACTGGCTAATTTAGAAAGAGAATCCAAAACCCCAGCCGAAGCATTTTGGGTAGCCATTGCAGGCCCGTTGGTGAGCTTATTTTTATCCGGTTTGTTAACAGCCATAGGCATCGGTGCTGGTCTCACAGGCCCCGCAGCCGCCATCGTCGGACTTTTAGCTTCCATCAACTTAGCTTTAGCGTTATTTAACTTAATTCCCGGTTTGCCCCTCGACGGTGGCAACATCCTCAAAGCGATCGTCTGGAAAATTACTGGCAACCCTTACAAAGGTGTAATTTTTGCTAGCCGCGTCGGTCAAATAATTGGTTGGATTGCCATTGCTACAGGCGTATTCGGCAATATTTGGAATCTAGTAATCGGTTGGTTCTTACTGCAAAATGCCGGTCAATCTGCACAATATGCCACAGTCCAAAATAAACTAGCAGGATTGACCGCCGCAGATGCTGTGACGCCCGAAAGTCCGATCGTCTCCCAAGACTTGTCCCTCAGAGAATTTGCCAACAATTACGTTATCGGTAGCGCTCATACCTGGCGCAGGTTCCTGGCAACAGATGATGCCGGACAATTGGTAGGGGCGATCGACCTTGATGACCTCAAAACCATTCCTACCGGACGCTGGCCCGAAGTTTTAGTGAAAGAACTCCTGAAGCCGATCGAATTTTCCACAACAGTCAAACCAGAATTATCCCTCCTCGAAGTCGTCACCCTCCTAGAACAACTCAAAGTACAAGAACTCCCCGTCATTCGCGAAAACGGTGTCCTCGTCGGACTTGTAGAAAAAGCTGAAATTGCCCGCCTGCTACAAAGACGAGCCGAAGCCAACCCTGCTTGATATCCTCAGATACTTGACAAATAATAGTTAACCCCCTCGATTGCCCCTTATCAAAAGCGCGATCGGGGGGGTTAACTCTAGCTTCAAAAAAGTCAAGTCCAACACTCAATTATTAGCAGCAAAATCAAGCATGATAATTATCAGAGTGTATAGACCTTTGAGCGAGGATTTTATGCCCTCCCAGGACTCTTGTGGCAGCCGCTAAAATAGCTGTTCGGGGAGCAGGGCTGTTTCATTCGACCTAGGGGCCGTGCCAAGAGTGCCGGCCCTCTTAGTCTGCCGAACGAATCTAGGTCGGGGGTAGGCAAAGAAAGGCACTACAAGAGTCAAAATTCACGTTTTTGGTGAGAATGAAACAGCCCTGGTTCGGGGAGCATCTCTGCTGATATCGTTTCCGGTTGGGTGGGAATGATAAAGTCAAGGTCAATAATTCCACATTCCCCCACTCCCCACTCCCCATCATGTATGAGTGTTACCGGAATTGATATGAGATGCTCCCTACAACAACTTTATACTCGTCCAAATGGGTTTGTTAGCTGCGACAGCTTCTTTGTACCAGGGGCGGAGACGGGCATCGTAGGTTGCCGGTTGTGCCTTTAATTCAGCGGTGCGAGTGCCTCGGCTGTCTGTAGCTTAGTATATGTTGTGAGAGTTGGTAGACTTGTTAGCTGCGACAATTGGCAAGCTGTTATCCGTGTGGTTGCGCCAAATGCCGAGATTCCTGATTTTTCAGCACCGAAGGATATCCATTGAATGCTTTGAAAAGATCGCATTTGCAGCCAGAGGAACTTCTCTCCCCGATGCTGCGGCTTTTCTAACTGTAAGTTTAATTCACCGCGCTCGATCGCCGAGGCGTTAAGTTTATTTACCCACTGGGTAGGTTCGAGAAAAGAAATCAGCTTTTCTTCAACTCTCTTTCCCGTCTGGGCGATCAATTTCTCGGCGAGCTCTTCGACTGCTTTGTCTCCGTTGCGAAAGGACAGATACCCGACAATCCCAACTGCTGCGACGATTTGCAGCACAAAAGAGGCCACTAGAAGGGCACGCAGGGAGATTTTTGTTTGGTGTTGAGAAGTTTTACTCGCGAATCGGGCCAACGGCATAGGCTGGTGACTAATTGCTCCCTAACACTTTAACTGTTGGAGCCTGTAATTTCACTTACGGGCGATCGAGGTGTTTCCTTGCGCTCAAAACACATCCCACACAGACACAAATCAGGAGCAAGCACGAGACTTATACAATTTTAGATTTTAGATTTTAGATTTTAGATTAAATAATTGGGGATGGATGAGGAAGCTCGTGCTTTGGAGTTTGCCGACAGTTGCATTCTTTTTTTTAAACTCGTATTACGCACTCTTGGCCCAGAATACCTCCGCCATTTTCTTGCTTTGGTGAGTTTCCTAGCTCAACCAAACCTAATTCTTCCTTCAAACCTCTTCGATTCATCAATTACATCCGTTAAATCCCGTACACTATTGGCTGCCGAACATCCATCCGTTACATCCGTTACATCCGGTACAAAATCCGTTGCCGAACTTCTCTTCAACAGGTACGCGGAAAATCCCCCGCTTGTCCAAACGGATATAGCGAGGGGCGAGAATAGGTATTCTCGGAAAATATAAAGTGGTGGCAGTGGCTTTTGTCGAGCCATTGCCATCTATAGAAGCCATACTTTTTTAGGCTCACAGAAAGATTTCAGAGCCAACTCTCTGCTTGCAGTCAATGCTTGAAGTCAAACCAACCTGTTCAAGCAAGAAGTCAAAGCAAGTCGTAAAAGCCTAGGATTCTTCTTCTTCTCGATCGATTTGGCGCAGGTGAATGTGCTTGCGTCCCAGAGAGATTTCAAATTCATCTCCTGGCTGGAGTTCCATCTGTTTCGTGTAGGCGGCTCCAATCAGTAAGTTGCCGTTAGATTGAACGCTAATCCGATAGCTGGCAGAGCGTCCGCCGCGTCCATTGCCGTTTTGCTTCCCGTCTAGCTGAATGCCTTCTGCATCAATCAGCGCATTCAGGAATTTCATCATGTTGACCCGTTCTACGCCGTTCTTGGTAACGGTGTAGTAGCCACAGGCTCTAGCTTTTTCTTCCTTGGTAAGGTTCTCTAGGTCTTTGACCTTTTTGATCAGATCTTCGCCTTCAAGGGGTTCGATATTTTTCTTTTTAGCCATTTACTGAGTCCTGAAATATTCAACTGGTGTACGGATTTTTTCTCGGTTGGTTTTTGGTTTGACCAAGAAACTTTAGCTTTATAGCTGGTCGTAAAACCATATTACACCGATCGGCTCAATTGTTAACCACTATTATCTAAATATTTTTAACAACCTGCAGTCTTTCTTGAGGAGTAGCTGCAGCCGGTGCGAGCAATCTCTAAACTCGGTAGCATAAGCTATCAGCTATCAGCTAGCTGAATATTTGCCCCGCTCTTAAAATCCCATGAAGTTAACCACACGCGGACACTACAGTGTCAAAGCATTACTGGATCTAAGTTTGCAACCTCGCTTTGGCCCGACATCGGTGAAATCGATAGCGAAGCGACAGGAGTTACCTGCTCCGTATCTAGAAAAATTGCTGATTGAAATGCGACGAGCCGGTTTAGTCCAATCTGTTCGGGGTTCCCAAGGAGGATATCAATTAGCCCGCCAGCCAGCTCAAATCTCTTTAGGACAAATCTTAGAGGCTGTAGGTGAAACTATTGAACCTTTACCTCGACATTTTCCCGACGCGACACAAGCAGAGGACTGGGTAACATTCAGTTTGTGGAACCGATTGCACAAAAAACTTGCCGAAGCGCTGTACAGTATTTCCCTCGAAGACTTATACTATGATGTCCGCAGTTGGCAAGCGGCTCTTGGGGAAGAAACTAGCTTTATCATTTAAATGGTAAGTTCATTCATTCGATCGCCAGCAAGCACACATGGACGCAACACTTGTTACCTACTTTGGCGGCTGTCACTGCGGAGCTGTCCGCTTCCGTGTCGCCGTTGACAAACACGAAGCATCTGATTGCAACTGCTCTATCTGTAAAAAGAAAGGATTTTTGCACCTCATTGTGCCGCCGGAACGTTTTACCTTGCTCAGTGGCGAAGATGTTTTGACCACCTATACGTTTAATACAGGAACTGCTCAACATACTTTCTGCCGAATTTGCGGCATTCACTCGTTCTATCGCCCCCGATCGCATCCCGATCATTTCGATGTCAACGTCCGCTGTCTTGACTCAGATGCCATCGAACACTTTCAGATCCTACCCTTTGACGGTGTTAATTGGGAGGAGAACGTACACTTGCTCCGCGACGAAAGTAATCTCAGCAGTTATAGCAACCAGGCCTGATGATGATGAGGTTTTGAATTGCTCAAACCCTTGTCTTTATTGCTTCTTCCTTCTTCCTTCTACTATAAAATCGCCCCTCAAAAAATCAAAGTCCGCAAGGGTAGCAGGAGTTAAAATCTGCTCTATCGGGCGATCGCTCCTGCTCTGACAATCAAGGAAGATGGTTCGGGGCCCCGGATTCATCCGTGGAGCGAGAAAAAAGCTCCTCGCTCCCCATCGCAAGCCCCCGGATTGATCGGTGGGGTCGCTTTCTTCAATTCTTTAATCTAAAATCTAAAATCTAAAATCGATTGACGGACTATCAAGTTTGACACAATATATAATGATGCCGGATGAATTTCCTGTTTTGATTTTAGCTGCGGTGTTGGATTATTCGATCGGCGATCCTTGGGGTTGGCCACACCCCGTGCAGGCGATGGGTTGGGCGATCGACCGTTATACTCGATTTGTCTTTAATATATCGAATCATCCCGCAGGCAAAATGCCTGAAGCAGAGGATC
This sequence comes from Microcoleus sp. D2_18a_B4, assembly GCF_036702475.1. Lineage (NCBI taxonomy): Bacteria > Bacillati > Cyanobacteriota > Cyanophyceae > Oscillatoriales > Microcoleaceae > Microcoleus > Microcoleus sp. D2_18a_B4. Next base: position 19,016 of record NZ_JAUBTL010000031.1, on the reverse strand, counting down.
GTCCCGCTGGGGATCGGCACCAACTGTTGCTACGAGGTGCTGGTATAATACTAGCGATCGGGCTGATTGTAGGCAGTTATACTGTCAGTTGGTCGATCGTCCAAGCTGCTAGTTGGGTACATCCTCTTTTAGGTATTGCCATACAGACCATTTTGCTGGCAAGCTGTTTTGCAGGTCGCAGTTTGAGGGCCGCAGCAGAGGATGTGCTAGCACCTTTAAATGTTGGAGATTTAGTCAAGGCGCGAGAAAGGTTGAGCCTTTACGTCGGCCGGGATACCGAAAACTTATCCGAGCCGGAAATTCTGCGAGCAGTGTTAGAAACTGTAACAGAGAATGCAGTCGATGGCGTGACAGCACCGCTATTTTATGCCTTACTTGGGTTCGCTCTGCCGCATCTATTATTAAGTGTTACCGATCGCCCGATCGATCCTAACTCGATGTGGGCGAGTGCGATGGTTCCCTTGGCGATCGCTTACAAAGCAGCCAGCACATTAGATTCTACCGTCGGCTACAAAGAAGCACCATACACTGATTTAGGATGGTTTAGCGCCAAACTAGAAGACGTACTGACGTGGATTCCTTGCCGGCTAACAGTGATTACTTTAGCCGTTATATCTGGTAAACCGATTTACATTTGGCAAATTTGTCAGAGAGATGCTGTTAAAGATGCCAGTCCCAATTCCGGTTGGAGCGAGTGCGTTTACGCCGCCATCTTGGGAGTACAACTAGGAGGTTCCAATTCCTATCGCGGAGTTCTCAAACACAAACCGCTGTTAGGCGAGCCGGTTCACCCGATCGCAGCGCCGCTAATTTGCCAAGCATTGCAATTAACTCGGTATTGCTTTCTGATTTGGTTGGGACTATCATTGCTTTTTTATACCTTATTATGTTTGAGTCGGTAACTGATGACCTCACGCGAACAGTCCAGGAGGCATAAATAACGTATTTCTGTGATAGTTAGCGCTCCAAGCCTTGCAATCGCAGCATCTGCTTTTCATCTGTTCGGGGTAAGTCCTGCAGAAGACAGAGATCAGCCACCGACAGCAGCAAAAAAAGTTTTGACCGAAAGCATCCAGGATACAAGCCCCCGGATTCATCCGTCCAGAAATAAAAAACCTGTATCCGATCAACAAGCCCCCGAATTTATCCGTGGGGTCAATGCTAAAATCTAAAATCTAAAATCTAAAATCTAAAATCGATTGACCTTTGTTCCAACCCCCAGATTCATCTGTCAAGTCCATCTATCTAAAATCTCAAATTGTTCGATATGCCAACAGCCAACAATTAGCTCGCAGCAACCAATGACTAAAATTATCCAAATTTTATCGCCTGATGAAGTGAGGCGCACTCTCACCCGCGTCGCTTCCCAGATTGTCGAAAAATCAGGGAACCCCTCGGAGTTAGTGCTGTTGGGCATTCATAGTAGAGGAGTGCCTTTAGCTCAAATTTTGGCAGATCAAATTGAAGTCCTCGAACAAGTCAAAGTACCCGTGGGCGCTTTGGATATTACCTTTTACCGAGATGACTTGGATCGAGTTGCGATGCGGACACCGGCTAAAACAGAAATTCCTTTCGATTTGACGGGCAAAACCGTGGTGTTGGTAGATGACGTTATATATAAAGGCAGAACGAGTCGAGCGGCTTTGAATGCGGTAAACGATTACGGGCGGCCGGAGAAAATTTGGTTGGCGGTATTAGTCGATCGCGGCCACCGAGAAGTACCGATTCAGCCGGATTTTACGGGTAAAAAGTTGCCGACTGCAAAGGAAGAACAAGTTAAGGTTTACGTTCAAGAACTCGACGGGCGGGACGGAGTGGAGTTAATTAAGGGTTGATATCGTTGATTTTGGCATCGGAATAATAATTTTTGGAGTGCAGTGTGAGGGTTCCCGCGATCGAGCCATGTCAGGAGCGAGTCGATCGACTGCTTTGTTTAGTTCGCGTGAGCACTGGCGACCTCAGAAACCCGGTTTCTTCGTATATTTTTCGTTTCTCGTCGCAATTTCTCGTAGAAACCTGGTTTCTAGCCTGATGGGCGGAGCAACCAAGTATCTAGGAAGAAACCAGGTTTTTCGCGCGGGGAGCGTCCTATGTTCTTAAAAATCGGCAGTGCAGGAGTTGAACCTGCCTGGGGCGAATTATGAGTTCGCTGCCTAAACCGCTCGGCCAACTGCCGTTAAATCGATTTCTTCGACCTAACTCAAAATGAATTATAACATAATTTCTCAGTCCGTGCTAGAACTAGAGAACAAAAATCAAAATCTTTAGATCTGCTGAGTCCCCGATCGCCTGTTAGCCAATGTTAGGCAAGCCGATCGACCGGACAAAGCAGTTTCTAGGACTCGGCATAAACTTATAGGCAATGGCAGTGAATTCGACGGTAGTGCTGACTCTAATTCTGCTCACTCTGATGTTTGGAGCAGGCGTGACGAGTTCTGTTTGGGGATTTACTATAGGTCGCGAAGCCTTACAAGGAACGACTCAACCCGATGTTCGTCCCAGCAACAATGCTGGCAGCGGCAAGGCTGGAACGACGGCTAGCAAAGACCAAGTGAGCATTTTGAAAGAAAAAGACATTCTCACAACCGTCAAAGCACGGGTAGAAGGTCGCGATCCAGAAAAAACAACGGCCGGGGCAAATACTAAAACAGAGAAGGCAAACTCTAAACCAGCCGCGGCCAAAAAACCGGCTGCACAAAATGCCAGCGCCAAGTTTCCCCTGAACAGTCGCGACGGGGGAATAACCCTGGAAGTGAGCGCGGCCAGTCAGCGCAACAATTCCATGCTGCTAGACGTGAGCATGAAAAATGAGGGCTCCCAAGCTGTGAGGTTTCTCTACAGCTTCTTGAACGTCACTGACGATCGTGGCCGGGCCCTGAGCGCGACTGCCGAGGATTTGCCGTCGGAACTCCCCCCCAACGGGCAGGTGTTTTACGGTACGGTGAGTATTCCCACAGCTTTGCTGGAAAATGCTAAAGAAGTTTCGCTGACGCTGACAGATTATCCAGGTCAAAAACTTCAGTTGCAAATATCTGGCATTCCAGTGGCGAAGTAAAATAAAAGAAGACCAAACCTGCAGACGGATTCTCAGGTTCGATCGATAAAGTTTTTTTAGGAAGCATTGTGTCACTTTTAGGGGCGAGAGTGCAGGAGATATCTGATTTACCCGCGATGAGTTTGACAGAGGTGCTGTCGCGGTTGCTGTCAGTGCTGTTGCTGATTGCGATTAATGCTTTTTTTGTGGCGGCTGAGTTTTCGATGGTGACGGTACGCCGATCGCGCATCAATCAGTTAGTGGAAGCTGGCGACGTTGCAGCTTTAACTGTGCAATCTTTGCAGCAAAGTATTGAGCGATTGCTTTCGACAATGCAGTTGGGAATCACTCTTTCTAGTTTAGCTCTCGGCTGGATTGGAGAAAGTACGATCGCCGTGCTAGTGCGAATGTCGATCGGCTATTTGCCACTGCCAATTTACATCAAGTCGGCGATCTCCCATTCTTTTAGCATATCAATAGTAACTTTTTTGTTGCTAGCTTACCTGCAAATCGTACTGGGCGAACTCTTTCCCAAATCTGTAGCCTTACTGTATTCCGAACAGCTAGCCAGAAATTTAGGGCCTCCAAGTTTATTGATTGCCCGTTTGTTCAATCCCTTTGTGTCGTTTCTCAATCAATCCACTCGATCGCTTTTGCGGTTTGCGGGCATCGAATACGATCTAAGGCATCGGCCGGTTACGCCCGAAGAACTGCAATTAATTATAGCTACTTCCAGCGAATCCAGCGGCTTGGAAGCAGAAAAGCGAGAATTGCTCAACAACGTGTTTGAATTTGGCGAAGTTTGGGTACAAGAAGTAATGGTGCCGAGGCCTAGCATTGTCGCACTTCCCAAGACGGCAACCTTTCAAACTTTGCTCGACGAAATGGCGATTTCTAACCATTCCCTCTATCCCGTGACGGGAGATTCTTTAGACGACATTATCGGCATTATTGGCTTCAAACAACTTGCGAAACCCCTAGCTGAAGGTTTGCTATCTCCCGACACGCCAATTTTAAATTGGATGGGTTCGGTGAGGTTTGTGCCGGAGATGATGCTGCTGGGGGAACTGCTGCCTTTGATGCAGAGTTCGTCGGAAGAAATTGCGATCGTAGTCGATGAATTTGGTGGCATTTCCGGGTTAGTGACACTGAGGGATTTGATTGCGGAAATTATCGGCCGCAGCTACGAGTCACCCGATAGCAAAGAAATTGCTTTGCAAGTATTGGACGATCGCACTTATTTAGTTCAAGCGCAGTTAAATTTAGATGATGTGAATCAAATATTGAATTTGGATTTGCCAGTAACTGACGAATATCAGACAATTGGAGGTTTTCTGAGTTATCAGTTGCAAAGAATGCCGGCGGCTGGGGAAGTTTGGCGGGGCGAAAATGTTGAACTTACGGTTGTTTCTGTGTCCGGGCCGCGGTTGGATCAACTTCAAATTCACTTGTTGGAAGGGGCTGCGGGCGATCGAGCTTTGAGTGCAGTTGCAGCAGCGGATGAGGAAGTTGTGGGGAAAGGGCGAAAGAATAGCGGGGTGAGTAGTGTGGCGAAATTTTCTAGTTGAGAATATTTTAGCGAATACCTACATAATCTACTCGCTCGAAGTCGCTGCGTACTAAATCATCTAACGTCGGGCCTTTGGGGCGTAAATTCAACCTATTGCCAACCTTCACATTTTCGTAATATGCGTAGGGAATATAGATATCTTGCTCCTGCATAAAAGCGAAAGTAAAGTTAAAGGCATCGTCAATGTCCTCAGCTTTAACCTCACGAAAATCAGAGAGGAATAGGAGATCCATTTCTGCTTCAAAGAACAGCATCTCTGCAAATGCACCTCCGTCATAGCAGTTATAACCAATATAGCCGCAAGTGTCGCTACCTGTGTAGTAGAGGGCGCGAGTGGATGGGAAGCTGGAAAGGGTGATAGCATCTCCTACTCCAAATACAAGGGAACCGGGCTGATGATTCAGTTGCTCAACGATCGTCCAAGGGTGTCCTCGGAACTGAAAAACAATATAGCTTTCGGCGGTAATTTCGATTTCGCGATCGTATATATCCCGTTCCCAGACATCCGCCCGTCTCGCCCTACTGAACTTTTGCGCCACTGACTCAATAGGAGCGCGAACGAGAAGTAGATTTTGGTTTCTGTCAATTGTTTCAATACCTCGGCGCTCTTCAATAGACATATCTTTTAGATTGGGAAAAACAGTCAATAATTAGTCTACCTTTTTTTCAGACTGTAGCGAATGCTCAGGAAGAACCAGGGTGCTTTATACTGGATTCATCAGGTCAAGGGAATAGACTCGATCCTTTATGCAAGCGCGACGAACAGCAGAAATTAAAAAATGCGATGAAAGCTCAAGAACTTTATCAACAAGGATTCGACCTCGGTCGCAGAGAACTGTATAAGGAAGCTGCTGAATCTTTTACTCAAGCAATTAATCTCAATCCTGATTTTGTAGAAGCTTATATTATCCGTGCTCGTATTCGATCTGTAATTGGAGAAAAACAGGGTGGAGTGGAAGATTTTCAGAAAGCTATAGATATCTACAGGGCTAGAGGACAATCGCAAATAGCTGATATGCTTTTAGTGCCATTAAATTCGCTGCAAAATGAAATTAAGTTTGAACAGGAAGACCAGGGTCAACCGGAAGTTGAGGATGAGCCGAAAGGTAAATAAGCACTCGGATGATTCCAAACTAACTAAGAATCAATTTTAAAAATTTTAGTCATGCAGGACTTACGCATCAAAACCCAAGAAACTGGGTTTTTGGCAGATTCTGCCATCTGTAATATATTCTTGCGAAAAAACCCGGTTTCTGACCACCCGCTGCCATGCTTAGAAACCGGGTTTTTTACCGTTTCGGCGGGCGGAAGCGAAGAGACTCGAAAAAACCCGGTTTCTGACCACCCATGCGTAAGTCATATTTAAGCATAAGGCACCGGATCTTTCAGCCCCAATTCCTCAAAAGCCGCCAGCCGCAGCCGACAAGAATCGCAAACGCCGCAGGCATTTTCCCCGCCTGCATAACAAGACCAAGTTTGCTCCCAAGGCACTCCCAACTTATTGCCTAATTCAATAATTTGTGTTTTTTTTAGTTCGATCAAAGGTGTTACAATCTTAATATGATTTCCTTCTCTTCCCTGCTTTGTTCCTAACCGAAATACTTCCTGCATGGCTTGGATGTAATCGAGGCGACAGTCGGGATAGCCGGAATAATCTAAAGCGTTGACACCGATGTAAATGCGCTCGGCTTCTAGAGTTTCTGCGTAGGCGAGGGCAAAGCTGAGAAAGATCGTATTTCTAGCAGGAACGTAGGTAATTGGGATGTTTTGGGACATTTCTGCAAGATTGCGATCGATCGGCAATTCCATCTCATTATCCGTCAAAGCGGAACCGCCCCACAGTGTTAAGTCAAAGTTTACTATCTGATGTGCCTTAACCGCGGCCGAAAGTGCGATCGCCCTTGCTGATTCCAACTCCCGCCGATGTCTTTGCTTGTAGTCAAAGGAAATAGCGTAACACTCGCAGCCGTCGGCTTTGGCTTGATACAAAACCGTTGAGGAATCCAGCCCTCCCGACAATAAAATAACTGCTTTCACTTAAAACATCCTCAATCAAATTAGCTTTTATATTTATATCAAAATAGTGGCTAATTGACAATATACCAAGGCTAAATGCTTTTTGAAACCTACATATTACACCATTGTCAAGAACGGGCAAGATGCCCGTTCCACAAAACTCAATTAACTGGTTCCCGGCTCTGCCTAGTAACGAGTAGAAAGAAAATTCATCTTTTGTGGAACAGGCATCTTGCCTGTTCTTGATATTCGTACAAAATGTCAGATTTAAATTGCTAAGAAATCATCGAGTTCGCGGTAATCGGGCAAAGTTGTATCAATTTTAATTCCCTGTCGCAAAACTGTGCGATCGCCCTGCGCTCTAGATAACAATTCGCTGAAATTCCGCGCCTTAAATAAAATCAAATCTGCTGGTAAACCAACTGCAATTCGTCCTAAATTCGGCAATCCCATTAAATCGGCTGGAGTCTTTGTCACTGCACAGGGCCAATCCCCCCAAGGCCTATCTAAATGAGCGATGCGGACTGCCATATTAAAGACTTCCAAAACATCATGATCGCCAAATCCGTAAAACGGATCGCGACAATTGTCGCTAGCAACTGCAACGGGAATTCCTGCTGCTTTGAGTTCGTGCAGCAGTGTCACTCCCCGCCAGCGCGGTGTATGCTGAGATTCTCGGTCTTGCAGGTAAAGGTTGCACATCGGCAAGCTGACAATGCCAATATTGGCTTCCTTGACTAATTCCAGAGTTTCTGTTACTAAATCTGACGGTTGTACGGCTAAACTACAGCAGTGTCCGCAGATAATTTGACCGGAAAATTCATGGCGGATGGCGGTTTTTGCGACTTCCCGCAGTGTTACTGAATCTGGATCGTCGTTTTCGTCGGTGTGGAAGTCGAGGTTTAAATTTCGTTCTTTGGCTAAGGCAAAAACTCGATCGAGTTGTTTGTCTAAGTCGGGGTTGATATAGGCGACGCCACCGAGAATGCCGCCGGTTTGGGCCATGCGATCGGCTAATTTTTCGCCGGCTGGTGTCAGGAAATAGTCGAGGGAAACCAGGGAAACTGCTTGCAAGATCAGCCGATCGCCCCATTCGGCTTGCAGCGCTTCAAATACTCCCAAACTAACGGTTCCCTGTTCCCCTGCGCTGTCGATGTGAGTGCGGATAGCCTTGGTTCCGTGGGCGTAGCTGCACTTGAGTCCGAACTCCATTCGCCGGTAAACATCCTCTGCATTCCAGTTTTTTTGGGCATCAGCGCCTACCGCTTCGATCGCGCTGGCAAAAGTTCCATCGGGATTGGGCGATCGTTCCCAAATGTGGCCTTTGTCTAAATGGGTGTGCATATCCACAAAACAAGGCCAAACTAAGCCGCCCTGCAAATCTATAACTGGGATATCTCCAGAGGAGGAGACCGGTTTTGTACCTGCTGGAGTAATTTGGGCGATCGCCCCTGCCGCAATTTCCAAATCCACCAAACAAAAATTGTTCTCACTCCCCGTTGTCGCCACAGTAGAAGCTGACGAGGCGATCGATTTCATCTCTAGAAGAGACGCGGGTACGCGACCATTTTTGAGCAAATAATTAGATGTACTTGGCAACATTAATTTTGTGAGTTAGTATGTATTTTCTTGATAATTCAGCACTACCAGTTGTAACTATAGCAACCCTTGCAGGAATTGTGAACATCTCTCTTTTCCTCTTTCTATATTTTATAGAGACTCTGCGTCCTCTGCGCCCTCTGTGGTTAGTTCAAAAAAATCTCATGCACAAATGAAATAAAATCGCTAAAGAAACTTGAATTAAATATGTAGCTTTGTTGTTGGTAGTGCAGCCCCGATCGCTGAAGCACAAATATAAAATTTTTATATTTTTGAAGAAACCGCGCAAGTCAGCTTCACGAGTTTTGCTATGCCGGATACTTCCCGATCCTGAATCCTGTTGCTATCATAAATCACTGCTTCAAATAGCAATTTCACTTTCAACCAACCGCAGCATCCATAGCAAGAGCAAAAAAAAACTGTGTCAAAACCCAAGCATATAGTTTTAACATCCCATCCCGACAGATCCGGCACAAAACCTCATCCCATCCACTGGGGAGAAATCGATCCCCTGAAACGGGGGCCTGTGATTGGCAGCCTCACCAAATCGTCTCACCGGAATGCGATCGGCACTCATTCGGGTTCCTATTCTGTTTATCGCGCGCTAGCAGTGGCTTCCGGCGCACTCCAAGCAGATCACCGCCCCGATTTTACCAACACCTCTCCGGCCGCACACATCGGGCCGCACCCTAGTTGGGGCGATCGCAATTTGATTGTTTCTCTCGATCCCTTTGGGGGTTTGGTTAGCGAAGTTTATACTTCATTTATCCAGCAGGGATATGATATTCGACCGACAATTGCTGTCACTAAAGCTCACATTAATATGCCAGAATTGCAAGATGCCATCGCTAAGGGGCGAGTGCAAATTGATGGCAAAATAGTCAAAGCAGGCGGCAATTTAGCAGTAACTAAAATTGCGATCGATCCGGTGTGGTATTTGCCGGGAATTGCTAGGCGAATCGGCGCCCAAGAAAGCGTTCTCCGCCGTGTCCTGTTCGAGCAAACAGGCGGAATGTTCTCGGACTTAGTGACGCGGCCAGACTTGCACGTTTTCTTGCCGCCAATTGGCGGAACTACGGTTTATATTATTGGCGATGTCGCGAATATTTCTGACCCGGATAAGCAGTTGGCGGTACGGGTACACGATGAATGCAACGGTTCAGATGTCTTCAGTTCCGATATCTGCACTTGTCGCCCTTATTTGGTACACGGGATTGAAATTTGCATCCAAACGGCACAATCCGGCGGTTCTGGGGTAATAGTTTACTTCCGCAAGGAAGGGAGAGCTTTGGGGGAAGTGACTAAGTTTTTGGTGTACAATGCCAGAAAACGGCAGGAAGGGGGCGATCGCGCTGATGCCTATTTTACGCGCACTGAATGCGTTGCGGGAGTTCAAGATATGCGGTTTCAAGAACTAATGCCAGACGTGCTGCACTGGTTGGGTATCTCTCGAATTGACAGTTTAGTTTCTATGAGCGATATGAAATACAATGCGATTATCAATTCTGGCATTCAGGTGGTCGATCGCATCCCCATTCCTGAAGATTGGATTCCCGCAGACGCACAAGTCGAAATCGTCGCCAAAAAAGCCGCCGGCTACTACACGCCAGACCCTGTACCAGATGCTACAATTCTTGCAGGAGCGATCGGACGCGATTTAGGAGATTAAGAGGGCAAAGACGCGACCGATGGGACGCGAACAATCGCGTCTTTGCTACATAAAATTTATTGCTGGTTTTTGATCAGTCAGGGTAGGTTATGGCTAATTTGCGTTCTAGTGTGATCGTAAAAACAGATATTTGCGGATATACCGCCAGAGTCAAAAAATTATCTCAGTCGGACTTAAGTAGTTTGTTAAACGAACATAAAACTTTTGTTTCAGATATTAGCGCCAGAAATGAAGGCAGCGTGATTAAAGGGGAAGGTGATTCATTTTGGATAATTTTTCCCAGCGTCACAGCCGCGGCTGTGGCTGCGATAGAAATGCAGCAAGAATTGAGATCGCAACAATCTAGCAAAGCCAACGACGAAAGATTGGCTATTCGCGTGTCGATTACATTAGGAGATGTCTTGCATCAAGATAAAGATATCTTTGGCGATACGGTGAATTTAACAGCGCGCATAGAATCAGTAACTCCGCCGGATGAAATATATTTGTCCCAAGCAGCATGGCTGGCCCTCAACAAAGCAGAAGTGCAAACATCTTTTGTCAACGAGTTTTCTTTGAAAGGGATGAGCGAACCTGAAAAAGTATACAAAGTTGACCAAAGTTACAAAACGCGAATCATCAAGAATCAAGCAATAATTAAAGCAGATTTGAGAGGTTTTATTGCTTATCAAGAATCTAATTCAATCAAAGATGTGGAATATTTGCTCACCAACTTTGATACTTTTGAAAAAACAATTTGCGAAGAATACGGCGGCACAATTCGGAGTATTGTTGGGGATTCGCATTTGTTGACTTTCCCGGAAGCTCACTCAGCCTTAGCAGCAATGGAAAGTCTGTGCGAGAATTGGAAACTTTTTATTAACGCCAATCAAATACCTTGTGGCTTGTCGGTGGGAGTTGCGAAGGGAAATCTATATATATTTAGGTCTTGCACTTACGGAAAAGATATTCACATAGCCGACAGACTGGAAGATTTAAGTAAAATAGTATCTCCGGGAAAAGAAAAAAACTCGGTGATAGTTTCCGATCACATAAAACGCGAAGTCAGCGGGTCGAAGTGGGAATATAAGCTGATCAAAATCGATAAAAATGCGATTTTAGATAATCTTTTAGATTACAGTCAGTTTGACTTTTTTCAAGAAAACGATGTTTACCGCTGTTTGGTTGTATGAACTTGGGCAATATTGAACTTGAGATTGTAGAATATCTGAGAACGCCGGCTGCTATTCGCCAAAAGTGCGATCGGCTTTTTGATTTAGCCCGCCAGGACAAACTCCGCTACTTCCGCGTCGATTTATCCCAACTCGACAAAGCAGCAAATTATGTAATTGACACAACGCGCCAACAATATCCCGATTTTAACATTCCCTTTCACAGTCGCTGGCGACATTTTGAAGCTGGCAACTTGTCGCGACTCGCCGAATTGAATGCAGCTTTAGGAGAATTTGCACTCATAGAGCAAGCTAAGATCAAATTTGATTTAGCAATTATCAGCGTTTTGCTTGATGCCGGTGCTGGTGCAGATTGGCAGTATTGTGAACCAGAAACCGGACAGGTTTACCGCCGTTCTGAAGGGTTAGCAATAGCCAGCTTGCGGATGTTTTGTCAAGGTGTTTTTTCCAGCAATCCCGATTTTCCTTGGCAAGCTGATTCTCGCGGACTTTCTCAATTAAAACTTGAAACCTTAGCTGCTGGATTTCAGGTAAGTCGAGACAATCCGCTAGTTGGTTTAACAGGCAGATTAGAATTATTGCAGCGTTTGGGAAATGCGATTTGGCAGCATCCCTTATTATTTGGTAGCGAAAACCCGCGTCCCGGCAATTTGGCAAAATACTTGCTCGACAGTCGGGTTTCTGGAGGCGAAACTGTGAAGGCTGCGATCGTGTTGAGCGCTGTTTTGACAGGTTTTGGGGAAATTTGGCCGGGAAGATATGCAATTGGTGGAGTTAATTTAGGCGATGTTTGGCGGCATCGGGCATTACAAGGAGAAAATCTGGGAGATGAATTCGTGCCGTTTCACAAACTATCGCAGTGGTTGACTTATTCCCTGTTGGAACCGCTGCAAGAACTTGGTTTAGAAGTCGCCGGATTGGATGAGTTAACGGGATTGCCGGAGTACCGCAACGGCGGTTTTTGTTTGGATATCGGGCTGCTGCAGGCAAAAGATTCGGCTATTTTTGAGCAGAGTTACTTGCCTGGTTCGGAAGTTATAGTAGAATGGCGATCGCTCACTGTGAATCTTTTAGATAAAATTGCCGCAGCTATTCGAGAAAAGCTGCATTTGAGTGCGGAACAATTGCCGCTGGTGAAGATTTTGCAAGGAGGAACTTGGGCGGCGGGGCGGAAGATTGCCGCCGAATTGAGGGCTGGTGGAGTGCCGCCAATTCAGATTGAAAGTGACGGGACTGTGTTTTAGAGGGAAGAAGGAAGAAGGAAGAGGGAAGAAGGAAGAAGGAAGAGGGAAGAGGGAAGAAGGAAGAAGGAAGAGGGAAGAGGGAAGTTCGGCAACGGATTCTATAACGGATGTAACGGATGTAACCCATATGTTGCACCATTCTCAATTAGCCTTTTATGAACAGGCTTTCCGGCCTGTTCCACAAAATATAAATTTTCTTGTGGAACAGGCCGGAAAGCCTGTTGCTGACAAGGGTGCAAGATATCAGATTTGACACTCCCCTGCCTGAAGGCGAGGGGATTCTTGGTTCTGCGACCTACCTTAAAACTATCTATCCTTGCGGCAGTGTTTAAACCAGGTATCCGTTCAAAAGAACCAAATATCGAGCTTAATTTAGATAGCCTCGCGAGGGTTTGTCTCCCCAAGCTTTCGAGAATTGCTTCTCTTGTTTCTGTGTGCCCCACAGTACATTTTAAAAATAAAAAGTTTAGTCTCTGATTTTGGCTTACATTAGTTAGCCCAGCTATGTTTTTCGTGGTTTTCGCCACCCACTAACCATTATTGTTTTGGGACCTGTCGTTTGAGCGTGGTGTCTCATGTGTATCGGCGGTTATTCTACCTGTAGTATAGTTATTCTACTCTACAATGAACACAATGCAAGAAAGTTCAAGAAAACAATTAACAAAAGTTGATAATTAATTAAAGCCGTCGAGCGAAGGACGGGGCTTTAGACCCAATTTCTTGGTAACGGATGTCAGGAAGTTGAAAAAGGGAAGAGGGAAGAAGCAAGAAGGAAGAGGGAAAATTATTCCCTCTTCCCACTTAAAACTCAAAATTCAAAATTCAAACCTGAAAAATATACCTCACACTACACTCCCACAAGCTGCTTAGCGGCAAGCGCGATATTTGACGTGATAAACTAAACCGCGATGAGCCAAATCGAAGGAGTCAACGGTTGCCATGCCGGCACCGCGGGCTGTCATCGAAGCATTTACTCTCATATTTACACTATCACCACAGCGAGACCAAACATTCGCTACAGTAGCTAACTTATCTCGAACATTGTAGTTAGTTTCGCCGCTGAGATTCCGATTAAAAACTGGGCCGCGCGCTCCCGCGAAAAAGTATTCTGCTCGCAGGTTGCCTGTGGTTCTAGGAGCCACGTAGCCGCGGTAATCAGCATCGTAGATAGAAATTTGGTAGCCTTGGGGTACTTTGATGGGAATGCTCAGATTGCAGCTTTTCCGGCTTTCTGTTGAGACATTTCCCAGGGCTGCAAACTTGTCAAATAGGATGGTGAGTTCTTGACCATCAGGGCTGACGCTGACACTGGCGGAGCGATCTGGGCAACCGCTACCGCCGTAGCTTGCACCTAAAATTTGAACGGCAGGATTAGCCAAGGCGGGGCTGATAGAAGCTGTCATTAATGCCGTAGCTAGCAATAGTTTTACAAACTTCATGGATGTTCTCCTTAATAAGTTCAGTTGTGTGTTAGGAGCACCCTAAAAAAATGGAACTGAATTTAGGTAATGTTTTTCAAACTTGGATATTGCCGCCTTCATGTTGCAAGATGAAAAGCCAGTCAAGCCAAGCTTATAACCTCATGGGCAGTTCCTCTTCAGGTTTTTTCGATTAGTGAATTAATCGAAAAAATAGGTTTTATGTTGATACTTCTTAAGATTCATATCGGTTGGTAAAAGTTCCGGAAGGTTTCGGTGCAAAACTCCGGATCTGTGTTATTGGGCTGGGATGGAGCGCGAGACAGCGAAACCAGTGGGGAGGCTTTTGGGCCCGGATCTGCGTTATTAGGAAGAGTGTGGGAAGAAGAGGAAACGAGAGAATGACATATTTGTGTATTTTCAAACCTCGCATACTTAGTGTCGCGCTGGGCGGATGAAAGGCAATTGTCGGAGCAATTTTATTCGCGGGATATTGGTGTTTTCAATAGGGGTTTGATATAAGTAGTCCCGGACGCAGGGGCGGCAGAAACCGGTTTTTTTTTGCGTCAAGAATGCCTCGATGGCTGATAAGTTAGAATAAAGCCAATTAATTATTCAAAAAAATGAGTGCTAAAGTTACTGTCATCGACCATCCTTTGATACAGCATAAGTTAACTCTCATGCGGCAAACTCAAACGAGCACGGCGAAATTTCGCCAATTGCTGAAAGAGATTGGAATGCTGCTCGCCTATGAAGTGACGCGAGATTTGCCGCTAAAATACGAACTAATAGAAACGCCGATCGCCAAAATGAATGCACCGGTGCTGGCTGCAGAAAAGAAAATTGTTATTATTTCGATTATGCGCGCGGGTCAGGGACTGTTAGATAGTATTTTAGAGCTGATTCCGTCTGCGAGGGTAGGACATATTGGTTTGTACCGCGATCCGACAACTCGCATGGTGATCGAATATTATTTCAAAGTTCCCCAGGATATTGAACAGCGAGATGTTTTAATTGTCGATCCGATGCTGGCTACTGGTAATTCAGCAGTGGCGGCAGTGGATAGGCTGAAAGAAGTTAATCCGAAGTCTATTAAATTTTTGTGTTTGCTGGCGGCACCGGAGGGAGTGGGGCACTTTCACGAACAACATCCTGACGTGCAGATTTATACGGCGGCAGTTGACGAGTGTTTGGACGAGCATGGCTATATTGTACCCGGACTGGGAGATGCGGGCGATCGACTTTACGGCACTATGTGAATTCAATAAAATTGTTTTCTGCTGTATATGTCAATACATTCATTTAAAAAAAAGTTTACTAACATAACTCTTGGTTTGATAGTGCCATACAATGTAAATTGTAAGATTTTAATGTCAGGAAAAGCCTATATATAGCAAGGCTTGTACGATTTTTTTACATTAAATTCCTAAATCGCATTATCTCAATGTATTTACTGCATCTTATGGGGAAAATCTCTGCCTTTAGTGTAATTAATCGCAAACGGTTAGTTCATAAAATAGATGTATGATCCTAACCGTTTGCGATCGACTACTAACAATTCTTGGACGAGGAAAAAAGAATGGAGACTACAGCACAGAAAGAAGCCCCAACTCACTCTGTTGAGGAAGTGAAAATTCAGAATATCAACAGTTTGGAGTTTGAGCTTTGGGCTAAGGCCGTGAAACGGCAGATGATTGCAGCACTCTCTAAAAAGGGCGCGATTTGACATCTCTGGGTTTTTTGTGCGCCAGTGGTGTTAATTAGATTAACAAAATTTTTGTGTGCATTCTTGTCCGAGAGCGATAAGTGGGGAGGGGAAGAGTTTTGAGATTGCGCTGCTTTCGGAGTTACCGGAGGCGCAAAAGAAAGAATTTTCCTTTTTCCTCGTTTTGGACGTACAGATGGAAGGAAGCCGGGTTTTTTTACGAAAATACTTCTGTTGCAATCGGCAGAAATGGTAAAAAAACCCGGTTTCTTTGTGTCATATCGATTCCGGTTGCACTCCTCATGATGGTTGACTGTTGACTGTTAACTGTTGACTGTGAGTCAAAAAACTGAAAATTGCGTTGATATTTGTTGGCAGCTTCATTCGACTTTACGCCCGACGATGAAGCGCGGATTTGATCTCATTCCGGCGCAGCCGGATTTGATATCAAGAGTGCCTCCGGGACTGTTCTATCTGCCGAAGGCTTTCTGCCAGATTACGATCGCTTGTCAACCGCCGCCAGCAAGCGCAGACTTCCATCTTGAACCTGCACTGCTTTCACCGTTCCCACAGCAACTCTTTGTTGACCGTTAGCCATCGCTACCTCAATCTTAATCTTGGGGTCAGCCTGCAATCCCAGCCGCCCCCACAGCCACTTGACTTGAGTAGCAGGAAAAGAGCGCACTTCTACATCAGAAAAGGGCGAATTAACCCAACGGCTACCGTCGTAAAAACTCGCTACTTGCACCTGATACCAAACTTGTTCTCCCGCCAATTTTAACTCATTGTTCGGTTCTGGTTCCAGCCACTCAGCGGGATTGACACTGTTAATTAAAGTAGCAGAACCCATAATTTGACTTTTGTGGTCTTCTAGATTTTCAGCCTGAGAAACTGCTTCCTCAAGTTTGTTGACCAAATTCCGAATTCGACTTCTGGTTTCGCTGTCAGTATCTGATTGCTGGTCGAGCCAATTCATTGCCTCGCGAGTTCCGTCTTGAGAAGCTACAATCAGCGCGCCCCAAGCCTTGACATCGGCGTCAGCGGCATTCACTCTCAAGGCGGCGTCTATGCGGTTCCAGATCCGCCCGCCGTCATTTTTGAGGGTTGTGGCTATTTCGTGACTGTTACTCGGATCGGCTTCAAATACTTGCAAAGCTTCAGTCCAGCGGCCGTCGATCAATTCTGCGAGAACTTGTTGACCGGGACTGGCCCAAGATGCGATCGCCTGAGCCCGAGTAATTTTAGCGTGAAATTCGATCGTTTCTAGCTGAGCTTGCGCGACTGCGGGCCAATTTTTGCCGGCTTTCCCCTTCGCCACACGCATAACATTTAATGCTGGAGACCACAGCCCGCTTTTCGCCAGTCGCAGCCCATTTTTGTAAGTCTCGTCATTAAAAGCAATTTCTTCTAAAGAAATCGCCGTTAACTGAACGGGGTTCGGCAAAAATTTGCGCGGGCCAATTTGATAAAGGGTAAATTGTGGCTCTAAACCAACTGTTTGGTCGATCGCCAACTGCGGGTTTTCGCCCTTAACAATTTGCTGCCAATTCGGCGGTTGTCCAGCCGCACTCGCCCACTCCAACAGCGGCATTAAATGATTTTGGCTGGGGTTGTAGCGAACGACTTGTCCGTAGGGAATTTTCTTTTCGCCCCGCATTAGTTGACCGCTGACATTAAACCAAATGCCGGAGGCGGGGGGCTTTCCGTCAAAGCGGCGCAGTTCTGTTAGGGGTAACGACTGATTCGAGGCTTGATTGTCAGATGTAGAGTCAGCTAAAGAAGCAATGACAAAAGATTCCGCAGGGCCTTCTACATTCACAGAACTTGCTAGCTGAAAATACTGCTCTTTATCGGAACTGCGATCGGGAAGCTGTACCCGCTTGTACACCCGAAGTTCGACAATTTGACGGCAAGGATTTTTGCAAACAGTAGAAGCTTTAACAGTTCTTTCTACCATCACCGGCAATAGCAAATCGGAAATAGAATTATCGCGGGATTGATCGACGGGAAGTGGCAGGGGTTCTCCGGTTACGAATCCCAATTTGCGGATGCTGGCTTTGATTTGATCGAGAGTTTGGATCGAATCTCTGCTACCTGTAGGCAGGCGCGACCATTCCGGCACAAACTGAGAGATCAACTTGTTGCCATTGGGATCGACGATGAGCTGATAACTCAGCCAAGCGCCGCCTCCCATCAAAGCTGCACAGCCACACAAGACGCTGAGGGCTGTCAAATTAGTTATCAGTCTTTTCCAGGGATATCTGGCGCGAGTTGGGCGAGTAGGTATTGGAAGCTGGGACTCTTGAAGATTTTTGGGGCGTCGGGTTTGGCGACGGCGTCTTGTCGGAGGAGGAGCAACTTGGCGAGTTTCTGGGGGTTTGGCTCGATTTTTTGAGGGGTTAATTTTGTGTTCCATCATGCCATTTTAGAATTTAGATTTTAGAATTTAGAGTTTAAAATTGCAATAGCCGATCGTACTGCCGACCTATGATATCCCAGGTGTATTGGCTTTCAACGAGCGATCGAGCGTTGACAGAGAGCTCTTGTCTTAGTTGCTGATTTTCAAACAAACTGGCGATCGCCTCAACATACTCCTGAACTTTGTTCGCCCGCAAGGCCCTTCTCGGTTGTGGGCCGCCATCGACGGCTAAACCCTCCAAACCTCGATCGCTAGCAACCACGGGAGTTCCCGCAGCCATCGCCTCCAAAGTTTTATTTTTAATCCCAAAACCAATCCGCATCGGCACCACACAAACAGCAGCTTGATGCAAATATTCTGCCACCCTTTGCACCCGACCTACTACTTGAATTCCGGGAAGTTCCCCCAAGGCGAGCACTTCCGGGACTGGCGAAGCCCCTACTAGGGTGAGGGTAGCATCGGGATAGCGCTGCTGCAAAGGCGGCAGTATTTGCAAACTGAGAAACCGCGCCGCGTCTATATTGGGCAAATTGTTCATTGCGCCTGCAAAAATTAAGGTATGTCCTCCCGGATCGATCGACCGGTACGGAAATTGAGTTAAATCCACGCCGTTAGGAATTACATCTATGGGAGGTACAAAAAAATCTTGTTTTCCTCGCATTTGAACCGGAGGCGACAGCAATTCTAGGAGTTGCTCTCTGTCTGTGGATGTTGTCGCAACAATCCGGGAGAATTTGGAACAGTAGCGTTTTTCATAGCGGGCGAGTAGCGGTAAATTTAGTCGATCGCGCAGGGGTTTTTCCGACGTGCCGGTTGCTAACATTTCCCTGCAAGTTCCCCAAACGGAACTGTGAATGTTTCCCACTGTCAGCAGTTTTTGCCGCCATTCTGGACGCACGTAAATCTCATTAACGCTGTGTTCGCAGGTGACAGCATCGCATTTGCCTGCTGTTACCAATTCGTCTGCCCAATTCTGCATTGCTTGGGAGTAGTTTGAGAGTACGTTCGGAGGCGTCCCGGACAACAAAAATCGACTGAATCTGTGGAATTTTCCTATTATTTCAGGGAACCCCCCCTCAGTCCCCCCCTTGTTAAGGGGGGGATGCAAGAAGCCCTCCCCCTGGTTAAGCAGGGCTGTTTCATTATCCGTAGGGGCCGTGCCCCCGTGCC
>NZ_JAUBTL010000030.1:52498-85817 GCF_036702475.1 Microcoleus sp. D2_18a_B4 | reverse complement strand
TTTGTACAGGTCTACTAGCTTAATCCCTTGATTGTCTACCCAATGTCTAAGAGTTTTATTTCGGACAAATTGAGCCGCCCGAATCATGTCGTCTATGATTCGATATTGTTCCGCTTTGCCCTTCAACTTAAACTCTAAAACTATCATTGGAATAGTCTCTCACTTTTGCTAAAACTTTTACTTACAAGTATGTATATTTAATAATTCTTCATATTACTTATAATTAAAGCCGTCCTATAAGGACGGGGCTTTAGACCCAGTTTCTTGGTAAATTTTAACTACATTTAACACAGGCGGGACGCCCGTGCCACAGTTAACACAGGCGGGACGCCCGTGCCACACACAGTTAACACAGGCGGGACGCCCGTGCCACATTTAACACAGGCGGGACGCCCGTGCCACATTTAAATAGATAAATTTGGGTAAATTGCTTAAGTTTGCTGGATCGGCAGTTCAATGATAAACTCGGTTCCCTTGCAGGGTTCTGACTCGCACCGGAGCGATCCTCGGTGATTTTCTACTAAGATTTTGTAGACAATAGACAATCCTAAACCGGTACCTTTACCGATTTCCTTGGTGGTGAAAAACTGCTCGAACATTCGCTCTTTTATCTGTGGTGTCATTCCGCTTCCCGTGTCAGCAATCCGCACTCTCACGCGATCGGGCCCAGCTAACTCTGTGCTGATCGAAATTTTTAGCGCAGCATTGGGCTGATTTTGTGCTGCCTCGTCCAAAGCATCGATCGCGTTGGTAATTAGATTCATAAATACTTGATTTAGCTGTCCTGAATAACACTCTACTGCAGGCAATTTTCCATAATTTTTTACTACTTGAATGTCGCGACGGTCTATTTGAGAATTGAGACGGTTTCGCAAAATTAACACGGTGCTGTCAATGCTGTCGTGCAAATCGCACAGGGTCATGTTACTGTTATCGGTTCGCGAAAAGTTGCCCATAGATTTGACAATTTCGCGAATGCGATTGGAACCCATTTGCATGGAAGACATAACTTTAGGCAAGTCTTCAACTAGAAAATCAAGATCTATCTCTTCGATTTTAGCTGTGATTTCGGGACAGGGATTGGGATAGCATTCTTGATAGAGACGCAGCAGGTTCAGCAAATCTTGAGTATAAATTGCGGCATGGCTCAAGTTGCCGTAAATAAAACTAACTGGGTTATTAATTTCGTGGACGATACTAGCCATTAGCGCTCCCAGGGAAGACATTTTTTCGCTGTGGAGGAGTTGAGCTTGAGTTTGTTTGAGTTCGCAAAGTGCGCGATCGAGCTGGGCCGCTTGAGCTTCCGCTTTCGAGGTAGCAGCACAACTTTCTTGATAAAGTTCTACCTGTTTAAGATCGATTTCAAATTGTTCGATTTCGCTTTCTTGCTGGTATTGACTCACCACGGCATCGAAAGCTTCTAGCAAGTCGCCGCCCGCTGCTTCGACAATGTACAGCAGATGGGGATTTCCCAGCCTGAGTTCGGCATCGGGAACTTGCACCAAGGCTTTAATTCGATCGATATATGCGCGCACTTGTTTGTCTAAATACAGTGGCGGCTCAAAATACATTGCCTTGACGGTGGCTGAAGGGGGACTCAATAAGTTGATGCTGCTGCCAATATTAATTAAGTCGCGGTGCGATTTTTCCATAAGCTCGATCGCCTCTAACAAATTCCCGCGCAGTTTTGCTCTTTCTGCCGCATTCTCAGAGCAAACTAACCTCATGCAAAAAAAAGCCGTTCGTTGGGAAAGCATTCGCTGGCGGCCGCTGATGTTAATTACCGCAGCACTAATTCTTCTGGCTGTCGTAATTTCTTCCAGATTAAAGTAGTTTTTCACTGCCGCCATTGGTAATGCCCCCGACTCGCCTAAATGTCTGTAGCTCCTGCTGACACAAGATTTAAGAGCCATAAAAAGTTTTTGTACAAGACACTCACCAATATATTCTGTATTTCGTAGTAGAGTAGTATACTAAAACACAATTATTTTACCGTTGTGGCCTATCACAATTTTCAGGATTCCGCTTGTTGCACCGTTTTTCTTAACTATTCAAAAATTTACTAATAAACTTGGCCATGATGGGAGCTTGAGTTTGCGGCAACCCGTGAGTGGCATTGGGAATAATTGCTAACTCTGCCCCCGGTATCTCGCCCGCGTAGGTTTGACAGTGCCATAGAGGAATTGTTTCGTCACTCTCTGCTGCGATGACTAAGGTAGGAATTTGCAATTTGTGAATTTCTTTTTCTACTGTATCAACTGCATCTTCTGGCCGCATCCGGCTCATTAAAAAAGACCTTGCTACTGGTTGAGACATTAACTCCCTGCGCCACCCAGAAATTTGCTGCAATTGCTCACTTTTTCCCGCTAAACTAGCAAAAGGTTTTGCCAACTGCAAGGCCCAATCAACAACTGGAGTTTCCCACAACAGGGGCCGCAAAGCATCGTATTGAGCACAAAAAGTGTCGTCTCGAATTCCCGCCGGTGCTGCTAACACTAAACTGCTAACAGAATTAGGATATTTTAGGGAATATGCAGATGCTACCCAACCGCCAAAAGAATGTCCGATGATGCAGCATGGTTCGATATTTAGTTGTTCTACAACTTGCCGGACAAAAGCAACTTCTACAGCTACGTCGTAGCGGATTTCTGGTTTGCTGGATTCTCCCAAACCTAACATATCTAAACTGATGCACCGAAACTGAGATTGCAATAACTCAATTAATGGCAGCCAGCAAGTCTTTTCTCCGAAGAAACCGTGCAGCATCAATAAGGGGCGGCCGCACCCGATGTCCAGGTAGGCTGCTGTTTGGCTGCTGCTATTGACAAATGTACTTAATGTGTGCTTTCGTCCTACAAGTGCTTGAGACTGCATGGGGATCGACTCCTGATAAGTAAGAGACATTTGTAAAGGATTGTAACAAAACAGGAGTCCAAAGGTTAAACTTCATTACGGAGTACACAGTTAGAAATAGACCATGATATTGTCTATGATTATTAGAAAAAACTACAAACCCAAAGCAGGAGAACACCTTGAACTCTACTTTAAAACAGTACCCGGCTTGCTCTCTTCGCGAAGATGTCAGTGAGTACGTAGCACACCTACAGCTTCACATGACTTTACAAGCTCGCAACTTGCTCCCTACCATTACCACCGCTAAGGATAGTCGCGAACAACTGTTGCAGCAGACTCAGGCTCATTTTGAGAAACGTGTTTCTCGACAAGCTATTTAAACAAATTTTTCTGGGTCATTAAGATCGCCCACTGTCGATCGAACTTTCCCACATTTCAGCATCCCAGAAACCCGGTAGCCTCAAAAATACCGGGTTTCTTTTCGGCTAATTATGCAGGGAACCCGGTTTTGGGTAATATGCGTTGGGTGTGCTTTAAATTTAATGTCTATGCGAATTTCGATTATTGCATTTTTGACTTTGGCGGCGCTGGCGGGTGGCGAATTGGCGGCGCGGGCGATCGATCCGAGTGCCGCACCGACTGAGGCCCAGTTGAGAGAGGGAACCGCAGAGGCACAGAGGGCGCAGAGGGAGGAGGATGAGGTCATTGGTGATAACTTAACGTTAAACCCACCGTCTCTCTTGTTTGTAGCGAAGTCTAGATCCCCCCTAACCAAGGGCGGGCACGGGGGCACCGCCCCTACTAAGGGGGGGACAAGAAATATGCTCAAAGTGGGTCTTGTTAAGGGGGATTTAGGGGGATCTAGACTAGATGACAAGCGACGAACTGCAGAGGCACAGAGGGAGGAGGATGAGGTGAGTCTCACATCTGGCACCATTCTCCAGAACGGGCAAGATGCCCGTTCCACAAGAGATGAATTGTTTTGTGGAACAGGCATCTTGCCTGTTCATCAAAAGCTGATTGAGAATGGTGCAACCTCTCTCAAGAACGGTGCAGCATCTGTCAAGAACGGGCAAGATGCCCGTTCCACAAGAGATGAATTGTTTTGTGGAACAGGCATCTTGCCTGTTCATAAAAAGCTGATTGAGAATGGTGCAACCTCTCTCAAGAACGGTGCAGCATCTGTCAAGAACGGGCAAGATGCCCGTTCCACAAGAGATGAATTGTTTTGTGGAACAGGCATCTTGCCTGTTCATAAAAAGCTGATTGAGAATGGTGCAGCATCTCTCAAGAACGGTGCAGCATCTGTCAACAACGGGCAAGATGCCCGTTCCACAAGAGATGAATTGTTTTGTGGAACAGGAATGTTGGCTGAAGTACGCGGGGTGCAGCGATCAGGTAAGGAATTGATATCACTCAAGTCCAGCCACAATAAAGATTTTACATCGTTAAAAACTCCGGCGACGATCGCGGCACAAGCCGAAATCCCCGAAGCAGTAAACAGCAACGCCCGACAGCTAGGCGGAACTCTACAAATCAGTCAAGCGGGCAATGCTGAAGGCGTTTACGTTGCTGATGTGAAAATTCGCTTTGTCAATTCCAGAGGCGAAGCTGTTGATAAAAAAGGGAATCCGGTTGAGGGCAGAATTTCGGAAGATTTTATTCGAGGTGAGCTCAAACTCAAGGCGGGGGATAACTACAGCCGGGAAGTTGTACGATCGGATTTGCAGCAGTTGCAGCAATTGGGATTGTTTGACAAGGTTACGGTTTCGATCGAAGAAGTTGGCACGGATGTTAATGTAATCTACAACGTTCAAGAGCGATCGGCTCGCTCTTTTAGCGTGAGTGCCAGTCTTAGTGATGATGTTGGCGTTGCTGTTCCTCTTTCCTATACCGATCGAACTTTCGGAACAACCCCGCAGCGGCTGGCGGTAGAACTTGAGCCCAGCCTCCGAGGTATCCAGTACGATGTCCAGTTTGTCAGCCCTTACGTTGCCGCCGAAGACCGTTTGGGATACAGTGTGAGAGCTTTTGGCGATCGCAGAATATCGGAAATTTTCAACAAAGATATTGATTTGCCCAACGGGAACCGAGTTCGGGAAATTCGGATGGGGGGAAATCTCAGGTTTACCAGACCTTTGGGCGATTGGCAATCGACTTTGGGACTGAATTATACAAATATCAGTACGCGCGATCGCAACTTAAATATTGCCCGCCGCGACGAACTCGGCAATCCTCTCACATTCAGCGGCAGCGGCGTTGACGAGTTATACACTGTTTCTTTTGGTGCGATGCTCGATCGGCGGGACAATCCCTTCAACCCTACCAGCGGCTCGATTCTCAGCCTCAGCACCGAGCAGTCGATACCTTTGGGGCGAGGTAACATTGTGAGTAACAGGCTGTTGGCGAATTATATACATTATGTACCCGCAACTTTGTTCGGCATCAGCGAGTCCGAAGCCTTGCCCGAAATGCTGGCTTTTAACTTGCAAGCGGGTACGGTAATCGGGGATTTGCCACCAACGGAAGCTTTTCGCCTCGGCGGCCGCAATTCCGTGCGGGGCTACGATAGCGGGGATATTGGCAGTGGGCGGAGTTATTTTTTAGCTTCCGGCGAATATCGGTTTCCTGTGGGTCAGGATGTTGGCGGCGTGATATTTGTTGATTTTGCGTCGGATTTGGGCACAGGAGATAGCGTGTTGGGGAAACCGGCGGTAGTCAGGGAGAAACCGGGGACTGGGGCTGGTGTTGGGGTGGGTGTGAGGGTGCGATCGTCCTTTGGATTAATTCGCTTAGATATGGCGGTTAGCGACTCCGGCGACATCAAACTTATACTCGGTACAAAGCAGCGATTTTAAATTAGTCATCAGTCACGAGTTAACTGTAGGGGCGGGTTTTACCAACAATATTTGATAACCGCAAACAATCTTGTAAACCCGCCCCCACACAACCGATAACCCAGATTAACCTGATATTCGAGCGAATCCAAAAAATGTATATTCGGATTTGTCGTGTTCGTGGGGGCGGGTTTATTATATTGTTGGTTTCTGGCATAGATGATTGGTAAAACCCGCCCCTACAGGATGCGTGTAGATACAAGAAGCGATTTCAATTGCCAGTTGCTAAAAAAAGGTTTCAGCCTACGGTTTTAAACAGCGGGGTATCTGCTATCTCTGCTAAGAATTGGGCGAGTTGTCCATCGAATAATTGAGTTTGATTTCGTTCCTCAACCCAACCTCCACAGTTTGTGGTAGTAATCGAAATTGAGTGAAATACAGCACCTCGGTAAGGACACAACCATGTTGTATCCCTACTGTGTTGTAGGCAATTGACAATTGCTATATTTATGCTCGTAAATGCTTAACGCTTTGGTTTCTTCAGATCAACAGTTTTCGGCTTAGCCGCCGGAGTGCGCGGATAAAACTTAAACTTATTGAGCGCAGCACTTGCCGATTTAGCCACACCGCTATCTATATCTCGCAAAGCTTTTTGTAGCAGCGGAATAACTTTTTCAGACTTAATCATTGCTAGTGCTTCCACAGCAGATTCGCGCACCTCCGGGTGAATATCTTGAGCTAATTTTCCCAAGGTTTCTATTGTTCGCTCACCTTCGGATCTCAGAGCATTAGCAGCAGCCATTTTACCTAAAGCAGACGCTGCAAACTTGCGGGTTTCTTTGTCCTGACTTTGAACACATCCCATCAACTGCGGTAGAGAATAGCTTGGTGCTTGTCTGGTAATTGGAAGCTGTTGTTCGACTTGGGGTTGATGTAAATCAGTTGATTGTGGTTCCGAAAAATCTGTGTAATTTAACTCTTCTTCAACTTCTGTTTTATTTAACTCACTTGACAGTTGCTGCCAAACTTCTTCTTGTGATAAACCTTCGGCAAATTCTGTGGAATTTAACTGACTGAACTGCTGCTCCGGGACTTCTTGTTGTTGTACATTACTCTCGTACTGCTCTTGCAAAGACCTGATAGTAGCTTGCATCTGAGCTTCGTGCTCTCTCAACTGCTCGTGAGCCGCTTGCAACTGACTCTCGTATTGCTCTTGCAAAGCCTCCATATTTAACTGCATCTCAACCTCGCGGTTCTCATATTCCTCGGCAATTTGCCTCAAGCGAATTTCGTGTTCATCTTGGAGGTTTTGCAAATGTTGCTCCATCTGAGCTTGATAACTTAGATGCAATTCGTCAGCAACTCTGAGTAAATGATGTTCGTGTTCTGCTTGCAAAGATTGGATATTTTGCTGCATCCTAGCATTGTTAGCAGCTTCTAATTCCTCGGTGATTTGTCGGCGCAGCTCAGGCTCGTGTGCGCTGACAACTTGTTGGAGCTGACTGTCGCGTTCTGCCAAAACTTGTTGGAGCTGATTTTCGTATTGAGCCGCAACTTGTTTGAGCTGGTTTTCGTATTGGGTAGTAACTTGTCTGAGTAAATTGTCGTGTTCGATAGTAGCTTTTCTAAGCTGATTTTCCCGTTCTCCTTTCTGAGATTCGACAGCTTGTCGCACCCGAGACATCTGAGCTAATTCTATTTCCTCAGTAATTCTGCGAGTTTGCTGCAAGTATTCTTGTTTTTGCTTGTTTAAGCGCTTTTCCACTAACCAGTAAGCAACTGCTACCCCTGCCAAAAAACCTACGATCGCCCCTATGATACCCACAACTGAGATCCTCCCGACAAAATAGTGATGCTGGACTTTTTACATTTAACCATACAGCCTCCTGTAACCGCCCAGTAGCAACAGCCAGGCTGTCACTGCTAGCCAGTGAACCGCTACCGCAGGCCAGATAGAACCGCTTTGCAGGTATGCGAGGGAGCACGCAACTCCCAAAATTGCCGCCAGTAGCAAAAATACTGGATTCATAAAGGTCGATCGACCAACCGGGTAAAAAGTCAGCGCGTTCAGCGGGTGGTAAACTACAAAAACCGCCAAACTCGCGCATCCCCAAAACCACAGCATTAACCCAGAAGCCTTCTCCAACGGGTGCGGCAGCATTAACACCCGGAACAATAATTCCTCGGTGATGCCCGGACTTAACAAACAGCCAATGAGCACTCCCACAATTGTACGCCGAGAGGTTTGCACGTCTACTTTTAGAAATCCCGACCAAAAACCCACGGAAAGCGCGATCGAAGTGTAAACCAGCGCGAGCATAGCTGCAACCAGCCAATCAGTGAAATCGGGAATAGTTGAAAAAGCTAGGGTGATGCGGCGTATCAGGAATCCCGGCAGCGCCATCGCACTAAAATTTAACATAATCAAACTGATCCTTAAAATTTTCAAACAGATGTTAGCAGTAAGTTGAGCCGTTTATAAGGAATAGCCTGAAAACCCCGTGACTTCAGTCCGGGGATGAAAGGGCGTTGCAGCATAAATCCTGCCTGCTCTTTTTACCCCAGTCCTGAATCTAAAATCTCATCTTTTCAATTCAAAAAACTTTCGTGAAAAGTTTTGGACACGACGGGACAGTATGGTAAACTGAAACAGTCAGGGTTAAACTCCCTTGCCCGAAGTGAAACGGGACATGAGACACACTTTTAGGCATAAACTGGGGGACAAAGTGCGGCGAAAACACTATAAACAGTCCAAACCGAAAATGTAGGTTTCAATCCAGCAAACACAAACTTTTTTACGCTCGAATTGTTAAGTAGGGTAGGGCATACCCGAACAAAGCGGGAAATATCCTAGTACGCTTTTGGAGATAGATCCGCTGGGATGTTTCTGAGTTAGGCTCGTCAATTGGTGGTATCCCCACGGTTGAAAGGTTTAAGAATTGCCGCAAGGACAGAACATTTTAAGGTCAGTCGCTGAATTAAGAATCCCCTCGGCTTCAGCCAGGGGAGTGTCAATATGCAAAACCAATCATTGCCGCCCGTCAGAGTCCGCGTTTTTGTTTCGGGATTAGTTCAAGGAGTAGGATACCGATATTCCACAAGGGATCAAGCAAAGTATTTCGGCCTGGGCGGCTGGGTGAGAAATCTCCCTGACGGCCGCGTCGAGGCTGTCTTTGAAGGCTCCAAAAAAGCTGTGGAAGGAATGATTAGTTGGTGCCGCCGCGGCCCCACCGGTGCTACGGTTAGTGAGTTGGTTTTGGAATACGAAGACCCGGAGGGCGATTCCCTTCAAGATAGCTCCGCCGCGCGTACTTTTGAGATCCGCCGATAAAACAATAAACGGCATAAACTGCGGTTGAAACCGCTACTTTAGAAACGATGTCTGCCTTGTATAAGGCAGGCTTCGCTCACGCTGACTAAAGAATGAATCGCATAAAAAGCGCGAATTTGGTATTGCCAATTTATCAATGATGAGCAAGTTGAGTTAATTTAGCAAACAACTGAGCAACTTTGGTCAAATCTTTATCTCCTGGTGCTAGTTCTACGCCGCTAGAAAGGTCAACACCGCTGAAGTTATTGCCGAGGGAGCATCTCATATTTGCAAAAACACTTCTTTCTTCTTCCTTCTGACTCTTTTCTCCTGGCTCCTGACTCCTGACTCCTAATTCCAATTTCGAGCTTTGCTGCAAAAATGAGATGCTCCCATTCCCGATCGCACTATCAATTGCATTTAAAATATTATCGGGTGTTAAACCGCCCGCCAGCAGCCAAGGACACTGCGGTCTAAACTCTGATAACATCATCCAGTCGATCGTTTTACCAGTACCGCCCAATTGCTCTGGATGGTAAGCATCCAGCAGTAAAGTATCGACACGAACAGCATAAACAGCAGCGGTGGCTAAAGTTTCAGGAGTCTTAACTCTCAGGGCTTTGATAATTTCAATTCCCGGCAAAAACTCCCGCAGTCGATCGCAATATTCCGCTGTTTCATCTCCATGCAACTGCACCCCGCTTAAATTTGACTCTGCCGCTACTTGACAGATATTTTCTATTGTGGTGTTGGCAAAAACGCCGATGCGATCGACATTTTGCGGCAACTGCTCGACAATCAGGCGAATTGTTTCTGGACTGACATAGCGGGGGGAAGCCGGCACGCAGATAAACCCCAAAGCCTGGGCTCCCAAGCGGGCGATCGCAATTCCTTGGTCTAATTTAGTGATTCCGCAAATTTTAACCCGCACTCCTCGTCCTCCGTTCCGAATTTGTATCAAAATATCAACGAATTGTTAACTATTAAAACAAATCTTAGTTTAATGCAAACCGCTTTTTATAATCTTGGAAATCAATTTATCTGTGAAATCAGGAGATAAGAACATGATCACCTCATCTTTGCTGTTAGCCGTACAATCTACCGCTCCCTCAACACCGGAGTGGTCGCCACTGGTAGGACTGACAATGATTTTATGCAATTTGCTGGCGATCACGATCGGCTACTACGGCATCTCCAAGCAAAACCGAGGCAAGGGCCCAGCTTTACCCGTTGCACTCCCTGGAATGTTCAAAGGCTTCGGCGTACCAGAATTGCTGGCAACAGCCAGCTTCGGCCACTTGCTCGGAGCCGGAGTAATCTTGGGCTTGGGTAACGCCGGAGTTCTGTAAAAATCAGGGGAAAGGCAAAGGCAAGGGGTAGAAAAGATATAATAGAAACTCTTTCTTGCTCTCCTTTCCCAGGAAAATTCATGCAGACAGGTTGGCGAATCGGCTCTTTATTTGGCATCCCCCTAGTTATAGATTATTCGTGGTTTATAATTTTAGCCTTAGCAACCCGCGAATACGCCAGCAGTTACCGCCTGTGGGGGCCTGCGCTCTCCTGGGGTGCGGGGTTAGCAATAGCTCTGCTCCTGTTTGCTTCCGTGCTCTTGCACGAACTCGGACACAGCTTGGCGGCGATATCGCAAGGCATTAAAGTTAATTCTATTACCTTATTCTTATTTGGCGGAGTAGCTTCGATCGACTCGGAATCAAAAACTCCCGGTCAAGCTTTTCAAGTAGCTATTGCCGGCCCTCTCGTCAGCTTTGCGCTGTTTTTAATCCTGGGTTTGGGTTCTCAAGTTCTTCCCCCGAAAAGTTTGCTAGCAATTGTCACCGAAAGGGTAGCACTAATCAATCTCGTTTTGGGATTATTTAACTTAATTCCCGGTCTGCCTTTGGATGGAGGACAAGTTTTAAAATCAGCTATTTGGAAAATCACCGGCTCTCGATTTGCCGGCGTTCGCTGGGCGGCAAAAACAGGACAAGTTTTAGGCTGGCTGGCTGTTGCTTTGGGGCTGAGTTTATGCTTTTTAGCGCGCGAGTACGGCGGCTTGTGGATTGCGCTGATCGGCTGGTTTGGCATTCGCAATGCCACTGCTTATAGCAGATTGACTTCGCTGCAAGAAGCCCTGCTCAAAATTAAAGCCAGCGATGCTATGAGTCGCGAGTTTCGAGTTGTAGATGCAGATTTGACTCTGCGAGAGTTTGCTGATCGATATTTGTTAGAAGTCAATCCGTTTCCATTTTACATTGCTGCGACCAACGGCCGGGATTTGGGCTTAGTGTCGATCGACGATATCCGCTTCACAGAACGCAGTCAATGGCAAGTTCAGACTTTGCACAACATTTTGAAACCCCTGGGAAAAACCCCCACAGTCTCGGAAAAAGCATCCCTCGCAGAAGTAATTAACAGCATGGAAGCCCGTCAACTCCCCCGAATCATCGTCCTCTCGCCGATTGGTTCAGTAGCGGGGACGATCGATCGGGGTGACGTGGTTAAAGTTTTGGCAAAATACCTCAAACCCCAGATTTCCGAAACAGACATCAAGCGCAGCAAAGAAGAAAACAGCTATCCGCAGGGATTGCAATTAAGTGCGATCGCGAAAACCGCACAAGAAAATTAAAAATTGGGCATCGGTAAGGGGCATCAGTGATAAGTTAAGATGTAGCAAACTTTGTCAATGAGGGTTGAAGCAAAAAATTTTATGCCCAAATTCTTTAATAGAATTTATCATAAATTGGCGGAGAGACGTTGGAAAAACTTAACTTATTTCTTCCCCTTCCCTGACTTGCAACCTCTTGCTATTATCTGGATTGTCGTGACGGGAACTCTATTGGGAGTGAGGCATTTAGGCGGGTTGCAGCCACTAGAATTAAATGCTTACGACCTCATGGTGCAGTTGCGGTCCGATCAGGGCCCTGACCCCAGGTTGCTGATAGTGGCCATCACCGATCAGGATATTAATACTATTGAAAAATGGCCAATTTCAGATCGTACTTTAGCAAAAGCGATCGCAGAAATAGCGCGTCTTGAACCCACAGCTATTGGCATAGATATCCTTCGCACGACTCCCTACGAACCTGGGAATGCAGAATTAGCAACTCAACTGAAAAACCCCAAAGTATTTCCCATTACCTTCATCGGCAACTCAGAGTACGATCGAGCTCCGCCACCTCCCAATATACCAGAAAATCGGATAGGCTTTAACGATTTAGTCCTCGATCCCGATGGTAGAGTGCGTCGTAATTTGATGTTTGCTGGCGATGGTAAAACGACACTGGCTTCATTTTCAATGCGGCTAGCTTTTGCCTATTTGGATAGCAAAAAAATAGATTCTAAATTGACAGAGAAACAAGAAATTAAGGCTAATAAAACAGTATTTTCAAAATTGCGATCGGACTCAGGAGGTTATCAAAAAATTAATGCCCAAGGCTATCAAGTCTTACTCAATTACCGATCTGCTGAAAATATAGCAAAGAGCGTGACACTAACTCAAGTTTTGGATCGAAAAGTTGATCCTAAATTGGTGAAGGGTAAAATAGTGTTAATAGGCGTTACAGCCCGAACTGTCAAAGATTTATTCTCCAGCCCTTACAGTGCTAATGCCAGCGGAAACCGCCTGATTCCTGGGGTATTAATTCATGCAACTGCCACCAGCCAAATTCTCAGTGCAGTTTTAGACGGCCAAGGGCTATTTTGGTATTGGGACGAATGGCAAGAAATTCTCTGGATCACTGTGTGGAGTGCAGTCGGCGGCTGTTTAACTTGGCGGCTAGAAAAATCGCTGAATTTGATGGGAAGTGCGATCGCAGCTTGCGGATCATTATTCGCATTTACCTTTTTCCTCTTCATGCAACAGGGTTGGATACCTCTAATTTCCCCTACCCTGGCACTTTTAATCACCGCAGGAGTCGCAGTCACCTATAAGTACGAGCAGTCTAGGCAACAGCAAGGGATTGTCATGAAATTATTAGGGCAACAAACTTCACCCGCGATCGCAAATGCCTTGTGGAAAGAGCGCGTCCATCTGCTCGAATCAGGGTTATTGCCCGGTCAAAAAGTTACTGCTACGATCGTCCTCACCGACTTGCAGGGTTTTAGTACAATCTCCGAAAAACTACCGCCAGAAGTAGTAATGAGTTGGTTAAATGAGTATTTATCAGCAATGGCCCAAGAAGTCCAAGCACATCAAGGCGTGATTAATAAATTTACCGGAGATGGAATGCTGGCAGTATTTGGCGTACCCATTCCCCGCACAACTGCAGAAGAAATTGCAGAAGATGCTCGCCTCGCCGTATCTTGCGCTCTAGCTATAAGTTCCCGCTTGCCACAAATGAATCAAAATTGGCTCACACGCGGTTTACCGGCCGCAAAAATGCGAGTAGGCATCTTTACAGGGCCTGTGATGGTGGGTAGTCTGGGAGGCTCAACCCGTTTAGAATATGGAGTGATCGGCGACAGCGTAAATATTGCCTCTCGCCTGGAAAGCTGCGAAAAGGATCGCCAAGAGGACACTTGCCGGATATTGATTGCAGAAGAAACCTTACTGCATCTGGCAGGCAAATTTGAAGTAGAATCTTGGGGAGCTTTACCGTTAAGAGGCAGGGAACAAAAAGTTAATGTCTACCGCGTTTTGGGAATTAAAAAAAAGTAAATAAATAGCAGCTATCCCTAAACATTCATGAAGCCAATGAAAAAAATTACTAAGTTTCTCATCCACCTGACATCAATGGCAGCGGTAGTATCAATCGTCACACTTAACATTTCCCAATTTGCAGTTGTGGGACAGCCGCAGATACCGCAGCAGCCGGGCAAACCATCCACTGAATCGGGAGGGCCGCGCTTCGTTCAGCCCCGTGAAGATATAGATGAGCTGCCCCCCACTCAACCGGGACGCCCTGTGCGCGGCGGCTGCGCGAGCATTAGTCAGTTAGGTCTCACAGCCTTAGTGCCTACAAATAAGAAGGGACGGACTGTTTCCGACTATCCAACGTTCTTTTTCTACTTGCCTCAAACAGAGGCCGAATCAGCCGAATTTATCCTAAAAGATGAAAGCGGCAAGCAGATTTATAAACAGGATCTCACAATTAGGAATTTATCAGGGGTGATCGGCGTTAGTATTCCCGCTAACCAAAATGTGCCGCCCTTGGAAGTAGGTAAAACTTACACTTGGAATTTTACAGTGATTTGCGACTCTCTAGACCGATCGGCAGATCAGATTGAACTCGGTACTGTACGGCGAGTTGAACTCAGTGCAGATATCCGCAGTAAATTAGAGCAGGCTGATCCGCGCCAGAAAACCGTTATTTATGCTGAAAATGGGATTTGGCAAGATGCCCTCAGCACCCTAGCTGCTGCTCGCCGCGATCAGCCTAATGATACAACGTTCAAGGCTGATTGGGAAAGCTTGCTGGATTCAGTGACATTGGGCGAAATTGCCAAAGAGCCGATCGTCCCAATTGAGGCGCAGCCATAACAAAATACCCCGAGTCCCAACTTTTTGAAGAAGTCGGGACTCTAATATATTAATTTTATTACAGTTTCAATCAAATCATTTCCCTATTAAGATAGAGGTAAATTCACAGGGATTAATTTCTTTCCAAAAACTTGAGAAAAGAAATCAAAATCGGCTGTAAACGCATAGAACCCTAATTGACAAAATATTTTAAAAAATTAAAAAACTCACTAAGTTTCTCTTAAATGTGACATCAGTTGGCTCAATATTATCGATCGCCCCACTTAACGCTTTCCAATTAACCGTTGTGGGACAGCCGACTCCAAACGTAGATGGTCAGCCAATCACTCAACCGGGAAGGGTGCGCTTCGTTGAGCCTACTGAAGATAATTTGTCGTCACCGAACTCTCGACGAGTATTCGGGACCCCGGCAGGACTTACATGCGACGCTAGAGGTAACAGAAAGCTAACAGCATTAGTACCAAAAAGTAAAATCGGACGGACTGTTTCGCAATACCCTGTATTCTTTTTCTACTTGCCTAAATTAGACTTCTACGAAGCGCAAGCCGAGTTTTACCTAGTAGATGAAAACGAGAATTTCATATATGAAACTACCCTAAAAATTAAGAATTCACCAGGAGTGATGAGCGTTAGTATTCCTGCCAATAAGAATGTGCCGCCCTTGGAAGCAGGCAAAAATTACCTTTGGTATATTGTATTGAGGTGCGACCGTGAGGACAGATCCGCAGATGCCGTAGCAAAAGGTATTGTGCGTCGAGTTGAACTGAGTGCAGATATCCTCCGTGAATTAGATGCGGCAGATCCGCGCCAGAAAACCGTTATTTATGCTGAAAATGGGATTTGGCAAGATGCCCTCAGCACCCTAGCTGCCGCTCGCCGCGATCAACCTAATGATAAAGCGCTCAAAACTGATTGGGAAAGCTTGCTGGATTCAGTGACATTGGGCGAAATTGCCAAAGAGCCGATCGTTCAAACTCAGCCACAGCCATAAGCTGTACTGCATATAAATTTAACTTTTTTGGCAACGTTAGAGCAACGGGCTAGAAGAGTTTTAATAAAAAGAAGTGTACAAGTTTTTAACTTGTATCAGTAACAGCCAAGATGGCTGTTCTACAATAAAAATTCTTTCTTGTGGAACGGCCATCTTGGCTGTTCCCAAAAGGCGGCCGACTTTTTGACATCCCCCACAATAATTATTCCAAAAATCTCTTGTGGAACGGCCATCTTGGCTGTTCCCAAAAGGTGGCAGTAAAGCCCGCCCCCAAATATGGAGGTTAAATGTGAAACAGCTTATTACTTGTTAATTCCAAAATATCCTGCCATTCCCGATCCGAAAGTGGCTGCACCTCCAAATCAATCTCAAAACAGCGACAAGCCGCCGCACTCAGAACATCAATTACAGTGGCAATCAAATCATCTCCCCCTTCAGATAGAGGTAATTGCACAGGAATTAATTCCTCCCCAAACACTTGAGAAAACAAACAAACATCCGGCTGCAAACGCATCGAACCGTGCTGCAAAATAGCATCACCCCGTCGCAATTGCGCGCTACCAATTAACTTGCAACCATCAGCGGTAACTAAATCCGCACCCGTCGCAGTACCAAAACAATTCGGATTGTGAATATAACCCCTTCCAGCTTCCCCGTAGTGCAAATCCAAACCCATCGCCCTCCAACCCTCAATCAAAAACTCGCAAATAGTCTGATAAGCTTTCATACGGCTGCTTCCAAACCCCGACGCCACAACTGCATAAGTTAAATCCCCTTGGTGCAGCACAGCGCGCCCGCCGCTGGGCCTCCTCACCAACTCCACAGGCATTCCCTGCCAAGACAACTGCTGCCAAAACTCCGGCCACCGGCGCTGGTGGTAGCCCAAGGAAATCGCCGTCGGTTGCCAAGTGTAAAATCGCAGAGTTGGCGGATGTTTGCCAGCTAGATGCTGTTCCAGTAGCCATTGGTCGATCGCCATCTGCACGCTACCAGACGCCGACAACAGTGGAATTAAACGCCATACAGAATTAGCCATCAGTCGCGAGTCCTTAGTTTCTACTCAATAATTCGCAGAATGTTTTAAAATTAGTAACAGTTTTTTGGGCCTGTCTTCTAAGTTGGTGCAAGTTTCACCCCCGCCGGTGCTTTAGAAATAAATAGAAAAAATAATCGCAGAACCATGAGCAACAGTGTAATTGTCATTAACGACGAAAAATTTGAAACAGAAGTCCTGAAAGCAGAGCAACCAGTGCTTGCCTATTTTTGGGCTACTTGGTGCGGGCCTTGCAAACTGATCGCGCCTTCGATAGACTGGGTGGCGGCCAACTACAGCGATCGGCTGAAAGTGGTTAAAATGGAAATAGACCCCAATCCTAATACTGTCAAGCAGTATAAAGTAGAAGGAGTCCCAGCTCTCAGGCTGTTTAAAAATGCCGAAGTAGTGCTGTCTCACGAGGGAGCTATTACTAAACAAACTTTGGTCGGTTTGCTCGACGCTCACTTATAAAGTTTGGAAATGATTCGGGAGTTTCCAACTCCCAACTTACAACTATAGAAATCGCAAATATTTTTTTAACATCTCTCTTTTCTCCTCGATATTCCTCTCTGACTCTGCGCCCTCTGCGCTCTCTGCGGTTACTAAAAAAAAATCACAAAGTCAATAAAAATGCCATATAAAAAATAATTGATATCCGATAAAAATATTCCTTAAAATTCCCCAAAACTATAGAAAATATGCAATTTGCTAAACGTTTAGAACCACTGCAATTTAATGTATTTGCCGATATGGATCGGGCAAAAGCTCAAGCTAGAGCAGCGGGGCAAAATGTGATTGACTTGTCTCTGGGTTCTTCGGATTTGCCGGCGGCTGCTCACATTACAGATGCGATCGCACATTCTCTGTCCGACACCAGCACTCACGGCTATTTGCTATTTAACGGCACAAGAGATTTTCGGGAAGCAGCAGCCATTTGGTACGAGCAAAAATTTGGGATTGCAGTCAATCCAGAAACAGAAGTGCTGCCGTTAATTGGTTCCCAAGAAGGCACGGCGCATATGCCTTTAGCTGTACTCAACCCTGGAGATTTTGCTTTGTTGCTCGATCCGGGCTATCCTTCCCACGCGGGCGGTGTGCATTTGGCAGGCGGGCAAATTTATCCGATGCCGATATTAGCAGAAAATGCGTTTTTGCCGATATTTGAAGATATTCCGACAGCAGTGCTTGCTCAGTCGAAGATGATGGTTTTGAGCTATCCTCACAATCCTACAACTGCGATCGCCCCGGTTGCTTTTTTTGAGAAAGCTGTGGCTTTTTGTCGAGAACATCGGCTGGTTTTAGTTCACGATTTCCCTTATGTGGATTTGGTGTTTGACGATTCCGTAGGGGCGGTGCCCCCGTGCCCGCCCTCTGGGATCGAGGAAAACCGCAAATTGATGGCACCGTCAATATTTCAGGCGGATCGAGATAAGAGTGTGGCGATCGAGTTTTTTACACTATCCAAATCCTACAGTATGGGAGGTTTTCGAGTCGGATATGCGATCGGCAATGCCGAACTAATTGCAGCGCTGCGACAGGTAAAAGCCGCAGTGGACTTCAACCAATACCGAGGGATTTTAAACGGAGCGATCTCCGCATTAACCGGCCCTCAAGATACCGTCAGAACCAGCGTAGAAACCTTCAGAAAACGGCGGGATGCCTTTGTAAACGCGCTACAGGGCATCGGCTGGCAAGTACCCGTACCCCCGGCCACAATGTACGTCTGGGCGAAACTGCCGGAACCTTGGGCCGGAGATTCCGTGAAATTTTGCACTCACCTAGTACAGAGTACAGGAGTCGCAGCTTCCCCCGGTGCCGGTTTCGGGAAATCAGGAGAAGGCTACGTGCGATTTGCCTTAGTCGAGTCGCCAGCAATTTTGGAAGCAGCAGTTAGAAAAATTGCTGAGTTTCTAAATTGAGTACACCCCTACGGCGAGCGCCGTAGGGACACGGCGCCGTGTCCGAGGCGTGTCAACTTAAGCTTTTAGTCCGCCACTCCTCCCGCTCACCCCGCACTCTTCGCCAGGGAATAAATTCCACGGGGCTTATAGCTAAAGTCCTATCAAAGAGGACTGAAAAACTCATTAGTCGTCTTCAGACGACTTTAGCTTTGAGGCAGGGGTTTCAACCCCTGTCGGACTATCGGTTGCACGTTAAGTTGACACCTATGGGCACGGCGCCGTTTCCCTACAAGGGCTAGGACAGGTCAGTTCCGTGTCCCTACAGCTCGTACCTACTTACGTGAAAAGTGCTCTACGTGTCAACTTAACCCCAAACACCCTCGTGAGACTTACGCCCACCCGACTTGAGCTTTGAGGCAGGGGTTAAAACCCCTGCCGGACTGGGGTTTTGACGTTTTTGGGCACACGATGAAGGGTACCCCGTCTAAGTGCTTACCCGTAGCTCAAGAGGGATGCAATTGCTAAAATAGTGTGATTTCTACCTAAAGGACTAGATATTTGCACGCAGTATCTGTCAGAATCTTTTTTAAGAAATGTTAACGTGAGACATCTTGGGAATTACCAGTTCCGCTCACCCACTCTAAAAATCCTTGAAGCGAATTCTGTCGGGGTAGCGATTGTTCCGTAGCGGCGATCGCACACCCGAAAAAGACCACACTGCCCAAAATAGCAATCAGCGGAAAAGGCTTACCCAGCCCAAAGTCCCGCTGAAGCCGAGCTAACGGCCTGCTCTCGCGCCTGAGCATCTTTCCTACCGTCAGTTGTTTGAGACTAAAAGGATCGCGCACAAAATGACCGCTCCAGCTAATTACCATATGAGAATGGCAGTGGGGACAAGTGAATAGTCCACTGACCATCCCGACTGGGCCTACGACGCTGGAACGGTTGCAGATCGGGCAAGTGACAGAATGAGTGTTATAGGTGGGAGCGTTCATAACTGTTTTTCTTGAGTAAAAAAAACTAACAAGTAATTGGGGGCCTGTGTTAACGCTTAAGGTATAGACCTTGAGAGGCACTTTTCCTTAATTCCTAGTTTACCGCTCCAATCGGGTCGATCGGAGCTCAATGCTTGGGAAAACCTTCAAATTGCCAATCCCGCAACGAGTGCAAGTCTGGAGCACAGGTGAGATTATATTGCAAGGGAGTTACGGTTATTCTGTTGTCGCGAATAGCTTGTACATCTGTAGGAATATCATGCGGCACCGCCGAATCGGCGATTTCTTCTACATCTTCTAACAATTCGCCAGCCAGCCAATAATAAGTTTTGCCGCGCGGATCAGTGCGCTTTTGAAATA
Organism: Microcoleus sp. D2_18a_B4; assembly: GCF_036702475.1. Lineage (NCBI taxonomy): Bacteria > Bacillati > Cyanobacteriota > Cyanophyceae > Oscillatoriales > Microcoleaceae > Microcoleus > Microcoleus sp. D2_18a_B4. The sequence continues at coordinate 66,055 of NZ_JAUBTL010000030.1, read as the reverse complement.
TGTCGAAATAGCGGCGAATGCCTTGACGGGCGATCGCAACTCCGGTAATTTCTGCTTGTGTGACTGCCGGTATATTGACATTCAACAGCATCGGTTTGGCCATTGCCTGTTTTTCCAACTGTGCCAGCAAGGTGACAGCGAAATCCACCGCTGGCCCAAATTCCTGCGAAGTAAAGCTCGCGAGGCTGAAAGCAATGCTGGGAATACCTTCCATAATTCCTTCCATTGCTGCCGAAACCGTACCCGAACAGATGATATCCGTGCCTAAATTAGGCCCGTGGTTGATACCGGAAAGAACAAAATCCGGCGGTTTGTCAAGTAAAGCCCACAAAGCAAGTTTCACGCAGTCGGCGGGAGTACCCGAACAGGCCCAAGCTTGGACTCCGGGCTCAAAAATAGATTCGACAATTTCGGCGCGGATGGGTTGGTGCAGGGTAAGGCCGTGGCCGGTAGCGGAGCGCTCTCTGTCGGGACAAACTACACTCACATCGTGGCCAGCGGCGGCGAGAGCGTTGGCGAGGCTGCGGATGCCTTGTGCAAAGATGCCGTCGTCGTTGCTAATTAAAAGTTTCATTGAAATTTTTATAGGCCTTATAACAATACTAAACTAGATTCAACTAGGGCGATCGCTCTAACATCGAATTACTTATTACAAATTATCCGTAACTGCCGAAAATCTAAAATCTAAAATCTAAAATCTAAAATCAACCAGACTGTAGAGCCAAAATTGCGCTAAACTCAACTTGGCCCAAAACTGCCATCAATCTAAAATCTAAAATCTAAAATCAACAAGCTGTAGAGCCAAAATTGCGGTAAACTCAACTTGGCCCAAAACTGCCATCAATCTAAAATCTAAAATCTAAAATCTAAAATCAAAATGACTGTCCAGCTAAGCGACATTGAAACTCAACTAGAAACCCTCGGTCAAGAGTCCAAAAGTGCGATCGCCACTGCCAATACCCTCGAACAACTCGAACAGTTGCGCCTCGGCTACCTCGGCAAAAAAGGCCAACTCTCTCAAATTTTAGGCATGATGGGCAAACTGTCGCCAGACCAGCGACCCAAAGTAGGTGCGATCGCCAATACAGTCAAAGAAGCCCTGCAAGCAGATTTAGAAGACAAGCGCGCCGCCCTCCAAACAGCCCAAATCCAAGCCAAATTAGCCTCAGAAACCATCGATGTCACCATGCCGGGGATTTTTCGCCCCCAAGGCCGCGTTCACCCCTTAAACGCCGTCATAGACCGCGCTCTGGATATCTTTGTCGGCCTCGGATACACCGTCGCCAACGGCCCGGAAATGGAAACTGATTATTACAACTTCGAGGCGCTGAACACACCGCCAGACCACCCAGCGCGGGATATGCAAGATACATTTTACCTACCAGGCGGCGACTTACTGCGGACTCAGACATCATCAGTGCAAATTCGCTACATGGAACAGCACAAACCGCCGATTCGGATTGTCTCTCCCGGCCGCGTTTACCGCCGCGATACTGTCGATGCTACTCACGCGGCAGTCTTCCACCAAATTGAACTTTTAGCAATTGATGAAGGTCTGACATTTACTGACTTGAAAGGCACAATTAAAGAGTTTTTGCGGCAAATGTTCGGGCAAGATTTGCCGATTCGTTTCCGCACGAGTTACTTTCCCTTTACGGAACCTTCGGCCGAAGTTGATTTGCAGTGGAACGGCAAATGGCTGGAAGTTTTGGGCTGCGGAACGGTCGATCCTAACGTTCTTAAAGGAGTGGGTTTAGACCCAGAAAAGTATACTGGGTTTGCAGCCGGTTTTGGAGTCGAGCGGTTCGCAATGGTACTTTATGAAATCGACGACATTCGCCGGGTTTATGCTAGCGATTTGCGCTTTTTGCGACAATTTTAAATAAGGGCTTGGGGTCGCTTACAGGAGCCGTCTAGAGATATTGGTCAATCTACATCAATCTTTCAGTTTCAAGTAAGTAAGTACAAATAAACATTACTTGGGGAGAGGGCGGGTTCTGCAACGATCGACTCGCCCTTACTGTAGATAAGCACTAAAGTCGCCCCTACAAGCCCCTGCAAGATATTATTGTTTTTTTGCGCTTACCTACTTATTTATTGTCTACTTGCTAAAAACACCCTTGATGCTGTCAACAGCGCTCTCGACAGCATTCTTGGTATTATCTACTGCTTTCTGAGTCCGAGCTGAATCTTCCGATGCTCTTTTCTCAATTGTGGCCGCATCTTTCTTAGCTTTGCGCTCTACGACACTACCATCCTCCGATGCTCGATCGACTTTAGAAGCATTTGTCTTGGCAGTTTCCTTAACCTTCTCTTCTGTATCTCGGATGAAGTTCTTGGCTCGTCCAGCATCTTTGCTGGCTTTTTCTTGAACCGCATCGCCCGCATCTGCTGCTGCGATCAAGTTTACACCAGGAGATGCCATTGCTGCGGTGTTGGAGAAGAACGCACCAGACCAAACGAAGGCCATCGCTGACACGCAAAGCACAGTTGTAGCCATCCAGCGCCCGACAGTCGAAAGCCGTTTCGTAAAAGAATTCAGTTTCATACAATACACAATCAGATATGACATTCTATTTTTACTCGATCGGAGCGATCGGCTGAACCGTTCTCTAGAGAGATGTTATCCGCCAACGAACGGTTAAAAAATGTCCCTCTTTTGATAGATGGACGCAAGGAATGTCAGTCAATTTTAGATTTTAGATTTTAGATTTTAGATTTTAGATTTTAGAGTTGACTCCACAACCGCCATTTGGAATCTTGAACTTTGGTGAGTTGATTGTAAATTTTAGGTTAAAGATTAAACAATTGATTAAGGAAAGTCAGTCAATTTTAGATTTTAGATTTTAGATTTTAGATTTTATAGTTGACTCCCCAGCCGCCATTTGGAATCTTGAAATTTGGTGAGTCGATTGTAAATTTTAGATTAAAGATTAAACAATTGATATCGATTCCGGTGCAACCGGAATCGATATTAAACAGCCTTGGGGCGGGTGGGGTGAATGTACTTCACTCAGTTGAAATAGGCTGTATTTACGAATAGGTTGTTTCCGAGATTGTGTGTGGGATATCAACATATAATACTTAACAAACAACTAATGACTAATCACAATTTAGTAAAAAAGTCAATACCGTTTCATCAATTCCCTTTAGTTTCAAAGGCTTATATTTAACAATGCGATTTTCCTCAACATAATCTGCAACCGCCGCCGAAATTAGCACCGTGTTTGGTTCCGTCACCTCTTGCAAGCGGGCGGCAATATTCACGCTCGGCCCGATCGCAGTATAATCCGATCGATCAGGGCCGCCAAACATCCCCACCACCGCAGTACCCTGGTGAATTCCGCAGCGAAACCGCACCGGAGGCACGCCATTTTCCCCAACAATTCCCTGCTCCAACCAGCCCTTGTTAAGCTCCTTCAGAGCTCGCAGCATTTGGTCAGCAGCAGCCACAGCGCGGCGTACTTGCTCATTAGGCGTTAGTTCCTCCGGCGCGCCAAAGAAAGCCATTACCGCATCTCCCACAAACTTGTCCACCGTACCGCCACTGTCAAAAATAGCCTTAGTCATTGCCGCCAAATATTCATTCAACAGCTCAGCTACCCGGCGCGAGCGCAGCGTATTTGCCATTTGAGTAAAACCGACAATATCGCTAAACAAAATAGTAATCAATCGCGGTTCCGGGCGCAAATCCAAGGCCAAATCTCCAGCCGCGGCAGCCTTCACCATCGCCGGCGGCAAAAATCGGCGCAGCACCGACTCAGTTAAATAACTGTTCAACTGCTGCACTCGGCGCTCATTTTGTTTGAGGGCGATCAAATTCCGCACTTCCGCCAACAATTCTCGATCGTTAAAAGGCTTGGACAAATAAGCATCCGCACCCCGTTCTACTCCTTCAATTCGAGTATCTTCGTCGGCTTTAGCAGTCAGCAAAATTGCCGGAGTTCCCTGCAATTCCTCATCCTCTCGAATCATCCGAATCAAATCCAAGCCCGAAATCAAAGGCATCATCAAATCCGTTATAATTAAATTAGGGCGACGTTTTTTAGCCACGGCAAATCCTTCTTCTCCGTTGCGCGCGAGCAAAACTGCAAAGCCGGCATCTCGCAGAATGGCCGACACATAAAATCGCAAATCGGGATTGTCGTCAACTACCAAAACCGTTCCCACTGCTGTTTCTGATCTGACAGGTTGGATCGGCTCAAAGTTATGATTTTCGGCCTCATTTTCCGACAAATCCGCTTCCACATCTGCCAGTTCCACCGCAGCTTTCGATGAGTGAAACTCCGCAGGTATTTCTAGTACCTGTTCCGGGGGCAAGTGAGTCGAACCAAAGTGCAGCCAAACGGTAAAAGTAGTACCTTCGCCGTAAACTGACTCAACTGAAATTTGACCGCCGTGAAGTTCGACTAATTCTTTGACAAGTGCCAAACCTAAACCGCTGCCTTCGTAGGAACGGCTTGCTGAACCTTCGGCTTGGTGAAACCGCTCGAATAAATAGGGAATTTGTTCGGTGCGAATGCCGATACCAGTGTCTTTTACTTGCAACAAGCAGTGAGCGCCCGCTGATTCAACTTTCAGGGTGATAGTTCCGCCTTCTGGGGTGAATTTAACAGCATTTGATAGCAGGTTGTAAATAACTTTGTCAAATCTTTCCAAGTCCAAATAAAGTAAAGGACATTCTTGCAGTTGGGTAATTAAGTGCAGTCCTTTTTTCTCGCAGTAGGCGCGGAACGACTCTGCGGTAGAGTAACAGAAACCGACCAAATCGCAGGGGCGGAAACTCGGCTGCATGCGTCCGGCATCGAGCCGCTGCAAGTCCAGCAGTTGATTTACCAAGCGCAGGAGGCGGCGGGAATTACGCAAAGCGATTACGGCTTGTTCGTAGGGCAAGTCTTCTTTGCGCCTGCAAGCTGATTCTAGAGGGCCGATAGTTAGAGTTAGAGGCGTGCGGAACTCGTGGGAGATATTTTGGAAAAATTCGGTTTTGAGCCGATCGGCTTCCAGAAGCCGTTCTGCCTGCTGTCTGGTAGTCTGGTAGAGGCGCGACTGCTGCACGGCCAGAGCAGCTTGAGTTGCGACTATTTGAGCCAGGTCAATGTCTGAGATGTTCCAGCGGCGGATGCTGTGATTTTGGCGCAGGGAAATGCTGCCGATGATTTTGCCTTCTGAGAGTAAGGGAACGACTAACAGGGCGCGGGCTGGCGATCGCACTTGCAGTTCTGTAACATTTAACTCAGGGTGTTCGTCGAGATCTTCGATCGCCACCGGCTCTTTTGATAGCATAACTTGCAACAACAGCGGATTGCCCCGAATCGGCACCAAAGACTGTGGCAAAGAAGGATGGGCAAAAACCCAGGCGCGAGTGTTAGCAGCAGCATCGTCCGAAGCCGTCTCGTAGCCCATAGAGTTCGCAACTAGCTCTGGATTGTCAATAAAACCCTGTTCTACAGCCACGGTATCCCTATCTGTGTCGTATAGCCCCACGCATTGGACGTATTCATCATCTTCTGTCCACAGAGATAGGGCGCAGCCGTCAACTTGCAAAGCTTGGCCGAGTTGTTGAGTAATGGCTGCAAAAATATTTTGGGGATCGAGACTCGATCGAATTGCCGTAGTAATAGTATTGACTAATGCCTCGCGCTTGGCCAGCGCCCGCACCTGTTCGTAAGCCCGGGCTTGAGAAAGCGCCAAAGCCGCTTGGTCTGCCACCGTAATTACCAACTGTACCTCGTGGTCTTGCCACTGGCGCCGTTGATCAAACTGGTGCAGCGCCAAGACTGCCATCAGTTCCATTTTGTAAAACAGCGGTACGATCAAGCTCGATCGAATATTCGCAGCTTCGTAAGCCTGCTGTCGCTGCTTATTATCCCAGTTTAAAACTCGATCGTCAGTTTGGGCATCTTGAATCACCTCCACATCCAGAGTTTCCCAAACCAAATCCGGCAGCAAATCCGGGGAGAGTTCGGCAGCAGAATCATCTGGGGGCGTGACTTCCTCATCGCCCCCCAACCCTTTAGTTTCGGCCTTCTGGTAAACGAACCACTCATCGGCCACCCGGCCGTCTTGGAACGGCCGCAGCAGACAGCAACTCACCTCAAACATCTGCCCGACAGTTTCCACAATTCTTTGCAGCATTTGCTGGTAATTGGGAGCCGATCGGATAGTATTGGTAACGGCATAAAGCAGCGATTCTTGGCTCAAAGCACGGCGCAGTTCATTGGTGCGCGTTTTCAGAAGATTGTGAGTCTCAACAGCTTGACTGACAAGATTTATCAGCTCTTGAGCATCCCAAGGCTTTGTAACGTATTTGAATACTTTGCCAGCGTTAATAGCTTCAACTAAATCTTCAACATCCGTATAGCCAGTTAAAATAATTCGGATCACGTCGGGGTATTGAGCCGCCGTCAAGCTGAGAAACTCCGTACCGCTCATTTTTGGCATTCGCTGGTCGGAGATAATCACCGCTACTTCTCCCTCTTTTGCCAAAATTTCGAGAGCAGCGGGGCCAGATTCGGCTCTGAGCACTTTGTAGTCTCGATGGAAGGTGCGGTAAAGCAAGTCGAGGTTATCCGGTTCGTCATCGACGATCAGAATTTTTAGCTTAGGATTTTCTTGGGAATTCATGCACCGTTCTCCTGTGCCCCGGGGCTGTTCGATTTAATAAGTCTGATCAAAGGAAGAATTCGCCGATTTAAATTGCTGAAGTCATACCATTTTCGATTTTCGATTTTCGATTTTCGATTGCGAATGACTGATGACATAAGGATTGGGATTTTGCCTAGAGGGCCATTATTTTGGGAAAATGGTATCACAATAATTCGTGGATATGAAGTTGTTGTGAGTAGGCCGAGGCAAGCATCAACCTTGATTTTTGATGTCTGGGTTTTCAATTCGGAATTCTTCTGAGCCACAGTTATCTGTCGTGCACCCCAATTTTATTATTTAATGATATTCACATAAACTCGTCTCCCGATAGATAATTTTGTTTCACCCCTTACCTTTATGCAGCAGGAGAGCGAACACAAATCGGATCATTTTAACTGCCGTCTGGATATCTCAGAATACATAGGAATAACCGTCCTGATTGTGAGTTGATTTGCCAAAATTATGTTTGAGCCTGGCTCCGGGGAGTGTTTTATTTGGTATGTGAAAGCTGCCCGCAGCAAGATACAATAGACAACCAACATCTTCGCCGGTGTTTTTTCCCACAATTAACAGCAACTTTAACAGTCAGCCAAGGATACCGACCACAATCCGGCGCCGAGCCCCTGACTGATATTCGGGGGTGGCCCACAGACCACAGAGGTGTCTGTGGGAGTGACGCAATTGCTGTACCATTTTAGTTAGACTTGCACTTTTTTCCCCGATCTCGGCATTTTTTGTGCCTCCTGCAGACCAACGCCCAAGCCAATTACTGTGGCGAAACACCGCAAGATCGAGCATCCATCTGTTAATCTTAGCTAGGGATGTACTCTGTGGAAACCGGTCAGTCGATTTTAGATTTTAGATTTTAGATTTTAGATTTACTCCACAGATGAATCGCGGAGCTTGAACTAGGGTCTAAAATTTTGATCTGTCCCCGACGAGTGTCGGTGGCTGGTATCGGTTTTTGGGCAGGGTGAATCAGCTCGATCGAGGTTTTGAAGGTCTCGCTCGCGCGCAGCAGAGTATCGAACCGACGGGGAAAACGCCTGCAGACTGTTTCCAGCCATCCAAATTTAAATTGGACGTTGGAAAAGTACCCAGTAGCTCAACAGGTAAGACCGGTTCGATCGGGGACGGGCGATGGATAGCCCAGAACTGCTGAAAGCTGGGGTGCCAGGCCGGGGGGCGGCGGGGAACATCCGACGCGCCAGCGCGCCCGGTGTTAGTCTGATCAGTCGTTGAGTTTTTCAACTACCGCTTGACGGATAAATTATATTCGATCGGGTATTTCCCTAAGCAGAGAGCGGTAGGATTCCGGGAACCTGACCGAAGAACGAGCCCGCCGGGCCCCTGGCTTTAGACATTGGGATAAGTCGGTAGCGGTTTCAACCGCCTTCAGTATTTAACAATTCTTAAGGCAAAATTAGTGTAGTATGCAGATTAGTGCTGTATAACTCTACTATGAGTGTTAATTACAAATCAAATAAAAATGTTGTCTACTCGTGCAAGTACCACATTGTGTGGTGTCCGAAATATCGTCGCAAGGTTTTAGTTGAGGGGGTCGATGCCCGTTTAAAGGAGATATTGTTAGAGGTGGCGACTGAGTTTAACAGTGAATTAATAGAAATGGAAGTAATGCCAGATCATGTTCACCTCTTAGTCGAGTGCGATCCTCAATTTGGAATTGCCAAGCTAATTCGATACATGAAAGGACGCTCTTCCAGATATCTCCGTCAAGAATTTCCTTGGTTAAAAAGTCGATTGCCAACCCTGTGGACGAATAGCTACTTTATTGCGACTGTTGGCGGTGCGCCTATTTCAGTAATCAAGCAGTACATTGAGAATCAAAAAAATGTCTAGCTATGGATGTCAGCAAAATTTAATTAGTCCAAATCGAGAGTTAAGAAGCGTTCTAGAGTTTGTATGCGAAGAGTCGAACAAACTAGCCAACTGCGGGACTTACTACTCTCGACAACTGTATTTCAAGACCGGGAGGATTCCCGGCAAGTATGACTTGCACAAATTATTCAAGGAAAATCTTCATTTCAAAGCGCTGTATTCCCATGTTGCTCAACAAACGTTGACCAGTGTTGCGGAATCTTTCAAGTCATATATTGGATTGCTCAAGGGAATCAAAAGTGGCACAGTAACGCAACATCCTAGACTACCCAAATACCGCAAAAACAGCTTAAAGCTTGTGACCTTCCCAAAGGCAGACGTAAAGCTAAAGAATGGGCAATTGAGGTTCCCATTAGGCAGTAAGGTTAAATTGTGGTTTGGAATTAGTGAATTTTATTTGCCGATGCCGTCCAATCTCGACTACAAGACAATTAGAGAGATTCGTATTTTGCCAAGAAATGGACAATTTTATGCCGAGTTTGTCTACCAACTTCAGTCAAGAGCGATTGAATTAGATGTCAGCAAAGCTCTGGGTATCGATCCAGGGTTGAATAATTGGTTAACTTGTGTTTCCAATGCGGGAACAAGTTTTATCGTAGATGGACGGCATCTAAAATCATTAAATCAATGGTATAACAAGCGAGTTGCAGCGATTAAAGAGCATAGACCTCAAGGTTTTTGGTCTAAGAGATTGGCGGATATTACAGAGAAGCGAAACAGGCAGGTCAGAGATGCAGTTAACAAAGCGGCTAGATTAATATTGAAACACTGCCTAGAAAATCAGATAGGCACAGTCGTTTTTGGCTGGAATAAAGAAATGCGTCAAGAGATTAATCTTGGCAGCAAAACAAATCAAAATTTGGTGCAAATTCCTACCGCTCGATTGAAAGATAGGATTTCCCAACTTTGCGAACAATATGGCATTCGGTTTATCGAAACCGAAGAAAGCTATACGAGTAAGGCGAGTTTTTTAGATTCGGATGAATTGCCTAAGTTCGGTGAAAAAACTGAAGGGTGGAAAGAATCTGGGAAGCGCGTTAATCGCGGATTGTATCGTTCAAAAGATGGAAGCAAAATCAATGCAGACTGCAACGGTGCGGCGAATATTTTGCGAAAAGTAGCGGCAACTTTAGGGTTATGCCTTAAAAGAGTCAGTAGAGGCGCTTTGATTTCGCCTTTGAAGGTTCGTATTTGGACTCTTCAAGAATCTCCGTCCCTGAGCGGGCTGGGGAGTATCAAGTTAAAACCTTTGTGATTGTTTTTAATACCTTGCCCGCTAAGCTGTCGCGCATTTAATTTGTAAGCTACTGTTTACTTAAACTCTTGTGATGCCGGCCGAAAGCCAGGGATCAAGCTTCAATTTAAAGGCCAAATAGCTTATCCACCAATCTAGTATTAGGGGATGAGTTTTATTTTTTCATAACTAGAGTATTAACTGCTAAAAATTTTCCCTTTACCTCAAATACTACTTAAAGTCAAGCAGCAAAAAATGTAATTTAATCTGGCTAATAAACTATGCCTATAAGTTACGTTATAAGATCAGTATAACATCAGTGAATTTTCTAAGAGGGTAGCTTAGAAACGCTCGTAAAAAAATTAATATAGTGGCCTGGCATTGTGAATCCTTCATTTTTTTCCTCACCATCTCACCAACAACAAACTCCCGGACTTTCGGGTTTTTCGATCCGGGTGGCTGCGCCCAACGACTTAACGCAGCTAGCTGATATTTTAGCCATGAGCTTTCACTCCCGCGAGGGGTTTGTAGAATGGGTGTATCCAGTGTTGCGTTTGGGCATTTACGAAGATTTAAAAAATCGACTGCGTTCTAAGGCAGAACATTACATTTGTCTGGTTGCTGAGCTAGTCTCGCGCGAGGAGGGAACGCAGAATTATCGATCGCACCGAGATCAGCGCATGGCAGGAACAGTAGAAATGGCCCTACGTTCTCGCTTTCCTTGGCAAATCCCTAATTCTGACTATCCTTATTTGTCGAATTTAGCCGTTCACCCGGAGTACCGGCGGCAAGGGGTTGCTCAACAATTGCTCAGCAACTGCGAGGAGACAGCCAAAGAATGGGGATTTTCTGAGATTTACCTCCACGTTCTGGAAAATAATCACCCAGCGCGACAGTTGTACTATCAGGCCGGCTATCGCTTGCAACAGGTGGATTGGAATTGGACTGGTTGGCTGTTGGGCCAGCCGCGCCGCCTGTTTTTACGCAAGCAGATTTCGCTATCCTAAGCTAAGTATTTGAATTGATCGTGGGGAATTGGGGATTCGCCAAGAAAAAGGAAAAAATAGCTCTTCTTTCCTTCTATTGTGAATCAATGGAATGGGAATGGGGAATTAGTGATTAATTTTAGTTCACTCTTAAGCCCGATCGCAAAACACAATAAAATTAGTTGCTAGTAAACACTATTTGTTACCAACCCTTGTGCACCTGGGAACACCTGAAAAACCCCATACAAAGTTATATCAACTCCGGTAGCCTCATCGCGCGTAAAAACAAGCCAAAAATCACGGACGCTGCAACAGGAATTAATCGAATTCATCTGCGTTAATCTGTGTTTATCTGCCCACATCGGCGGTTTAAAAAAGAAAATTTATTAACCGCCGATGACAATGGATTGACGCTGATTCACGCCGATAATAAGAGATTTATGAATAATCCCAAGGCTAACTGATTTGATATTATACCAAATCCGGCTGGAATACACCCTTATTTTTTAGCATTTTAGAGAGGGACAAAAGGCAACTGTAAGAACGAGGTCAAGGGCCGAGTGCTACAAAGTTTTTAACCCGGATTGAGTATTGGGAGGAACGCCACAGAAGTTCGGATCTGCTGTGGCGTTTTGTTCGGCAGAACAGGAGACTTTCGCCGCCAATTCTAACCCTCAAAGCGCAAGATATCTGATAGGAAATCCGAGGAGCTGATCGCCCCGTTAACCCCCACCAGATTTGCTAAAACCCGATCGGTTCCTGCTACGCGCAGCAACGTACCGTTGGGAGTGGCGCTAAATTGCAACTGCTGGAAACTCAGGCCGTCGGTCAAAACCAACTTATCGACGCCTACCTCGAAGTTAATGACAGTATCAATGCCGCCATCAGCACTTAACACATATCGATCGAACCCAATACCTCCAATTAAAGTATCCTCGCCCAAGTCGCCAAACAGCCAGTCATCTCCAGCGCCCCCATTGAGAAGGTCGTTATCTTTACCACCAATCAGAGTATCGCTGCCAGCATCTCCGTTGATAGTATCTTGGCCTTCGTTGGCGTAGAGCAAGTCATCGCCGTCACCGCCGTTGATGCAGTCTTGCTGGTCGTTTGCGCCCACCGAGACAGCCCGGTTATCAGCACGATCGCCATAGATAGTATCGTTGCCCTCGCCACCGCAGAGTTCATCCCTGCCGTCACCGCCGTAAATCAAGTCGTCACCCTGATCTCCGTGTATGAGGTCGTTAGCTTTGCCGGCGTAAATCAAGTCGTTGTCTTCACCGCCACTGATGGTATCGTCACCCTCATCGCCGAACAGCACATCAGCACCGATGCCACCAAAGAGCAAGTCTTGGCCGCCAACATCTTGAACTCGACTTCGAGTACCGCCGTACATGGTGTCGTCGCCGCTGTCGCCGACAAGGGTATCAGAGCCGAACTCGCCCCAAATCAGGTCATTATCTTTGCCCGCCCAAACACAATCATTGCCTTTACCTGCTTGCACGGTATCATTACCGTGGCCGCCGCCGATGAAGTCGTTGCCGTTGTCGCCAAAGATGAAGTCTTGTTCGCCGGTATCCCCGATTGACTGGAAACTGCCGCTATCGCCGAGCAGAGTATCGGCTCCTTCGCCGCCGTAGAGGGTATCGGAGCCTAATTGACCGTAGATCAGGTCATTGCCTTTACCTCCGTAAGCGCGATCGTTATCTTTGCCTGCAACCAGCGTATCGTTGCCTTGTTCGCCGTTGAGGAAGTCGTTGCCGAAGCCTCCGTACAGCAAGTCGCGTCCCTCGGAGTCGCTGGCCGTTTGGTCGCCGATGCCACCCAACAAGGTGTCGTCGCCGATGCCACCCAACAAGGTATCGGAGCCAAGTTCGCCCCAAAGGTGGTCATTTTCTTTACCTCCAAGGACAATATCGTCACCTTTGCCGGTATGGATGGTATCGTCGCCCTCGTTGCCGTTAATCAGGTCTGCACCCTCGCCTCCGAAAATCAAATCGCGAGCATCGTCAGGACTCTGGGAGTTGCTCTGCCCGGTGTCTCCGAGAATCGTATCCGCACCTTGATCTCCAAACAGGGAGTCAGAGCCTAAGTCGCCGGCAATCCAGTCGTTTTGTTTGCCGGAGAATACGATATCGTTGCCCTCGTCTCCGTAAACAATATCGGTGTCAATGCCCCCAAAAATCGTGTCATTGTCTTCGTTTCCGTCAATTTCGTCCGCGCCGTCTTCACCTAAAAGCAGGTCGTTGCCTTCAAAACCGACGATTTTTTGGTTGCCTTTGGTGTCTACGATGAAGTCATCGCCGTCGGTTCCTTTGGTGGTTTGTCCCTCTGAAAATTGTGAAATCGGCCGGACAAATCCCACTGCGGGCGGTTGCTGCGGGGGCGCAAAGTTAATTCCCGGTTTTTCAATAAGGGGCTGACACAAACAGTCGGTATCTGGTTCTCCGATCGGATTTGAGACGATCGGCGATGCCGGCGTTGGTGTGGGCGTTGGCGCCACTGGCGGCAAGATAGCCGCCACAGTAGCGGTAGCAGGGGGACTGATAGCACCGGTGTTGTCTGTAGCGCTGTAAGTGAAATTGGCTCCTGTAAAGTTGCCCGTCGTGGAGAAAAATAGTTGCTGTAACTGTGCTGGAGTCAGGACTTGGCCGGGTGTCACCGCAACGCCACCGTTGGCTGGATCTCCTAAAAACAGGACGGCTTGGTCTGGTGAGGGCAGGGTGTTGATCGTGTAAGAGGCGATCGACCCGTCGGGGTCGCTTCCTCCCAATCCCGTGACTAAGGTGCTGC
>NZ_JAUBTL010000030.1:51328-52398 GCF_036702475.1 Microcoleus sp. D2_18a_B4 | reverse complement strand
TCTGCTGGGGGCAGGGTGTTGATCGTGTAAGAGGCGATCGACCCGTCGGGGTCGCTTCCTCCCAATCCCGTGACTAACAGGCTGCTGTTGGGCCCGATGCTGGAGTTGGCATTGTTGGCCAATGGCGGTTGGTTGGGAGTTGGAGTTGGAGTCGGTGTTGGAGTTGGTGGAGTTGGAGTCGGTGTTGGAGTTGGTGGAGTTGGAGTCGGTGTTGGAGTTGGTGTGAGAGTTGTGGTGAAGGTAGCTTCGTTGTTGCCCGGAGTGGGGTCAGCCGTGGGTGAGGTACTTCTGGCGGTGTTGGTGACGCTGCCTGATGCAGGTGCGATGAAGCTGACTGTGTTGGTGACGGTGACACCGCTGGCTAAGCTGGGAACTGGCGCGAAGCTGACAATACCTGTATTTTCATCGTAGACACCGCCGTTGACTCCTGTTAAACCGCGAAGGATGGTGTCGGTAATGGTGACGTTTTCGGCTGTGCTTGGGCCGTTATTGACTGTGGAAATTGTGTAAGTAACTGTTTGACCCGGTGCTGCTGCCGTAGTCCCGGTTTTGCTGGTAACTAGGTCGGCACTAGGTGTGAGAGTTGTGGTGAAGGTAGCTTCGTTGTTGCCCGGAGTGGGGTCAGCCGTGGGTGAGGTACTTCTGGCGGTGTTGGTGACGCTGCCTGATGCAGGTGCGATGAAGCTGACTGTGTTGGTGACGGTGACACCGCTGGCTAAGCTGGGAACGGGCGCGAAGCTGACAATACCTGTATTTTCATCGTAGACACCGCCGTTGACTCCTGTTAAACCGCGAACGATGGTGTCGGTAATGGTGACGTTTTCGGCTGTGTTTGGGCCGTTATTGACTGTGGAAATTGTGTAAGTAACTGTTTGACCCGGTGCTGCTGCCGTAGTCCCGGTTTTGGTGGTAACTAGGTCGGCACTAGGTGTCAGAGGTGTGGTGAATGTAGATGCGTTGTTGCCCGGAGTCGGGTCAGCGGTAGTTGAGCTGCTTCTGGCGGTGTTGGTGACGCTGCCTGATGCAGGTGCGATGAAGCTGACTGTGTTGGTGACGGTGGCGGTGTTGAT
>NZ_JAUBTL010000030.1:0-51228 GCF_036702475.1 Microcoleus sp. D2_18a_B4 | reverse complement strand
CTTGGGCCGTTATTGACTGTCGAAATTGTGTAAGTAACTCTTTCACCCGGTGCTGCTGCCGCAGTCCCGGTTTTGGTGGTAACTAGGTCGGCACTAGGTGTCAGAGGTGTGGTGAATGTACCTTCGTTGTTGTCCGGAGTGGGGTCAGCGGTAGTTGAGGTACTTCTGGCGGTGTTGGTGACGCTGCCTGATGCAGGTGCGATGAAGCTGACTGTGTTGGTGACGGTGGCGGTGTTGATGACGCTGCCTGCCGCGAAGGTGACTATACCTGTAGCGGGATCGTAGACACCGCCGTTGGAGGGGATGACTCCTGTTAAATTCGGAAGGATGGTGTCGGTAACGGTGACGTTTTCGGCTGTGCTTGGGCCGTTATTGACTGTCGAAATTGTGTAAGTAACTCTTTCACCCGGTGCTGCTGCCGCAGTCCCGGTTTTGGTAGTAACGAGGTCGGCACTAGCAGCAACAATTGTAGTTGGGGCTTGAGAGATGGGTTGGGAACCGTTGTTGTTACCTGGTTGGGGGTCGTAAGTGCTGGAGGTGCTAAAGGCGGTGTTGGTTATGGTTGTACCGATCGCTGTCGCTGCGGGGACAATTGCGGTTATGGTGCGGGTAGTGCTAGCGCCGCTAGCCAGAGTCGGAATCGTCGGCCAGGTGACAATCTGCCTTTGAGGGTCGTATACGCCATTGCCAGCGGTATCGACAGCGCTGACGAAGGTTAAGTTTGCCGGCAGTTGATCTTGAATCTTAACGTCTGCGGCGCTACTGGTTCCGGTATTAGTGGAAATAATTGTATAGGTAATGGTGCTGCCGGGGATGGCGAACGAGGGGCCTGTTTTAGCAACGGAAATGTCGGCTGAAAGTGCGGGAGGGTTGATAGTTTCGACAGCGAGATTAGCAATCTCATGAATGTTTGTAAACAAGCCTGTCGAACTAGCAAAACCAAATTTCAAAGTAGCCGGTAGTGCTCCGTTTGCAGTGACCAAATCCGGTATGGTGATAAAAGTTTCGTTCGTCTCAAATACGCCGTTGCCGTTATCGTCGAGAGCAACTGAAAGACTGTTTGAACCCGGCAGTAATGTAATTTGGACTGTTTTTTTTACATTAGCAGCGGTGCGAGTGGTTGCCGAAAGATTATCTATGCCGCCGGGAACGGTAGCGGTACTTAAAAATCTATATCCTGTGGCTGCGCTGCCTCTAATTGCTATTGAATCAGCTCGCTGCCCGGGGCCACCTATGCCCGCTTCCAACGAATTGGAAAAACTGCCATACTCGTCTAATCCGATACCTAAATAACCTCCTACAATACCAGGCGTGAAGGGCGACCTATTTATCGTTGCATAGCCGAGACCGCCGCCGTAGCCTCCCGCTGCTGTTGGCGTAGTTGTTCCGTCAATTAGGAAAAAACTAACGCCATCCGCACCAGTATTGCCGCCATAGGCAAATAAATTAAAGGTAACTTTTAGCCCCTCAGCGGAAGAGATGGGGCTGTTGTAGATGACAAAAGCTGCTTGGTTCCCATTTGCTGATGTTAATCTCAAAGCGCCGCTGCCTACTGGATCGACGGGCCCTCCCACTACACCGGGAATAATGCCGGGGCCGGTGCCTGCGGTTAAGCCAGGAGGGTTTGATGAAGCGTCGCTAGTTCCATAAATCCAAGGCCCTAGTGCTGTTGAACCTTCAAAGGTTTCGGCAACTAAGGTAACCAGGACTGATGTGTAGGCTTCTAGGACTTCTTTTTCAAAGGCTAGTTCGGTATTTATTTGTCCTGTGGCAATTTCTAATTTCCAGTCGCCACCTAATGCCGAACTCCCTGTTAGGTTGTTGGAAGCAGCAATATTTGCTCCTGTTATTTCACTGAGTTTTTGTATGAATTTAATGCCGGATTCGCCGGCGGCTATGTTACAGCCGTAAAGTAAAATGCTGCCGGATTCGTTAAGGGCTTTTCCCCACTGCTGCAATTGGTTGCTGTAGGTTTCTAGATTATCAATATTAAGTTCCGCCCGGCCGATTTCTACTGCTGCTTCTCGGCCGTGAGAAACTATGTGCAGGCTGGTGATGCTGTTGCGCTGACCGAGAATTTCGGTGATTTGCTCGATCGCCTCCCTAGTAGGATTGAGTACAAATACTTCCGTTCCTGCTTTAACACCACCGATCAATTGCTGGTAGTTTTCTACTCGGGGGTCAACAATCACTAGAGATTTTTGCGCGTCCGGTTCTGCTGTAGAGCTTGCTTGTTCAAAAAAAAAGTTGTTCTTAGTGGCAATCTTCGTAGATTTAGGTATTTTTACGGCAGACAAATTCGGCAGATTGGAGATCATTGTCATTATTTCCTGATTTAGCTATTAGTTATAACCTAATCAGCTTGACAAAATTCAATAAACACCCAGATATAAATCTTAATAAATTATTTATAGAAAAATAATTTATTACTTATGTATTTTTTTGGTTGAGATTTTAGGAAAGAATGGGATGGGGACTGCAGCGGGCGATCGCGCGTGGCTAGGAGGACAAATCACCGTCACTCCTACGCCAGCGTTTTCGGGCTTTGACTGCGCTAGCCAAGTCTTTTTATTTGAGAAGGCGCTATGCCAGAATTTGGAGATTGCGATCGCCAATTAATTATTGACGCCTTGCTGAAAAAAAGGCAATGGTTCCGGTACGGCGTGGATTCTCAGTACGGTTGTAGGGAGAATTTTTTGTTGAATCTTCACCGTAATACCAATTTAATGTGAAGTTGCACATATCTCGATCCCCCTAAATCCCCCTGATTGTTGGGGGACTTTGAGCGGAATCTTGTCCCCCCCTTATTAAGGGGGGCTAGGGGGGATCGGATTCTATGCAGGCTCATAAAAAATTGGTATAAGTCAACTTAAAGTCAACTTAGAAAATTGGTTTCCCAGAATAGGAAAATTTTTAATTTTTAATTCTATTTACTACTGTTACTCATGGACATCGCCGTCAAGTTTACTTATCGTAATATAATAGCAAAAAAATCTTAGAAAGACCTCTAAAGTATACAAAAATTCACATAGCATCAGGCAAGTTAACACCCCCTGGGAGTTGACAAGTTGCACTAATCTATGATTTAAATTTTTGGGTATCTGCCGCCAAAGGCAGTAGACCTCTTGCAAAAGTCCTTTTCATAAATTTATTGGACGGGCTCTTCGGCCCATCCCCACAAGAAAAAATAACTCTTGTGGGATGGGCCGAAGAGCCCGTCCTAGTTATTTTTGCAAGAGCTCTAAGCTGTTGCACATTTAAACTGTGAACTAAAATTTGATAAAGTTCTTGTGGGGAGTAGGGGTTGGGCCAGAAAGCCCGCACAAAAAACACGATTTAGATGCACAACAGCTTAGTGAAGCGATCGCAGGATTTGAGAATTCAACGCGAGATAGGCGCAAAAAATTCTTTCAAACACTAGGGTGAGATGCTTGGTGCTGCGTGCGTACCCTACGGGAGAGGCGGAAAAATTGAGGGTAGCGCGATCGCACTTTCTCGGACTGCGCCACCCCCAATTCCGCGCTTTTTAAACGTTAGTTAATATCGAGTTCCCGCACTAAAAAAGCCCATTCATCTGCCAATTCTTCAATAACTTTCGCAGTGGGTTTGCCGGCACCGTGTCCCGCTTTGGTTTCAATCCGAATTAACACGGGTTTTTCTCCCCCGTGCATTTCTTGCAAGGCAGAAGCAAACTTGAAACTGTGGGCCGGAACTACTCGATCGTCGTGATCGGCAGTTGTAATCATTGTCGCGGGATAAGCCGTTCCCGGTTTGAGATTGTGCAGGGGAGAATAGCCGTGAATTGTGGAAAATTCTTCGGGATTTTCCGGCGAACCGTATTCAGAAGTCCAAGCCCAACCAATGGTAAATTTGTGGAAGCGCAACATATCCAAAACGCCGACTGCCGGCAGTGCTGCACCGAACAATTCCGGCCGCTGAGTCATGCAAGCCCCCACTAATAAACCGCCATTGCTACCGCCTGCGATCGCCAATTTTGCAGGTTTGGTATACTTGTTTTCGATCAACCATTCAGCGCCAGCTATAAAGTCATCAAACACGTTTTGCTTGTTCAACTTTTTACCTGCTTCGTGCCATGATTCGCCGTACTCGCCGCCTCCCCGCAAACAGGCGATCGCATAAACTCCACCCATCTCTAACCACACTATCCTGCTAACAGAAAAACTCGGAGTTAGCGAGATGCCAAAACCACCGTATCCGTAAAGGTAGGTGGGGTTATTGCCATCCAACTGCAAGCCTTTCTTGTGCGTGATAAACATGGGTACTTGCGTACCGTCTTTGCTTGGGTAAAATACTTGTTTTGTCTCGTAATCGTCGGGATTAAAATCGACCTTTGGCTGCCGATAAATCGTACTTTCATCTGTCACCATATTGTACCGATAAATGGTGTTTGGCGCAGTAAAACTGGTGTAAGCATAAAAGGTTTCGGTGTCGTGCCGCTTGCCGCCGAATCCTCCCACCGAACCGATTCCGGGCAAGCCAACTTCTCGCACGAAAGAGCCGTCTAAGTTGAAAATTTTAATCTGGGTGTAGGCGTCTTTCAAGTAGGAAGCGACAAATTGATTGTTCAGGAGGCCTATGCCTTCGAGGGTTTCTGCTGCTTCGGGGATAATTTCTGTGAATTTTTCTTGACTTTCGTCACCAGCGAGGCATGAGGGAGGTGGGTTGTTGGTGTCGATCGCAATTACGCGGCCCAACGGTGCATTCAAGTTTGTTTGAAACCAGAAAATAGAGCCCTCATTGTCGATGAAACTGTACTCAGCCTCGAATTCGCTAATCAGTTCTACAACCGTTGATTCCGGTGCAGTTAAATCCTTGTAAAAAATCAAGTTTTTGGTTTCAGTTCCCTGCCAAACTGAGATAATCAAGTATTTGCCATCTTCGGTGACGCCGCCGCTAAATCCCCACTCTTTTTGGTCGGGTCGTTCGTAGATTAATACGTCTTCAGATTGCGGCGTGCCGATTTGGTGGTAAAACAGTTTTTGGTAATAGTTAACGTCTTCGTGCTTGCTTTTTTCGTTGGGTTCGTCGTAGCGACTGTAAAAAAAGCCTTTGCCGTCGTGAGTCCAGGATGCTCCTGAGAATTTAATCCACTTTAAATGGTCTGATAAATCTTCGCCGGTTGCCACCTCGCGGACTTTCCATTCCTGCCAGTCAGAACCGGAACTTGACAAACCGTAGGCCATGTATTTGCCGTCTTCGCTGATAGCTATCCCACCCAGAGCAACGGTTCCATCTTCTGAGAGAGTGTTGGGGTCAATTAATACTTTTGGTTCGCTGTCGAGGGATGTTAATGTGTAGAGTACGGATTGATTTTGCAGGCCGTCATTCTTGTAGTAGAAATAGCGAGCTCCTTCTTTGAAAGGTATGCCGTATTTCTCGTAATCCCAAAGTTGAGTCAGGCGCTGTTTGATTTTTTCCCGCGCCGGAATTTCGTTGAGGTAGCCAAAAGTGACTGCGTTTTGGGCTTCCACCCAAGCTTGGGTTTCCTCAGAGTCAGGGTTTTCCAGCCACCTGTAGGGGTCGGATACTTTGACGCCGTGGTAGTCGTCTGTTTGGTCGATTTTGCGGGTTGTGGGGTAGCTTAAAGGTCGATCGAATTGGGTCATGATTTTTTACTACTCTCGGTAACTTTGTCCAGTTTACCCTTTCGCGGCAGTGACAGGGGAGAGTAGCTCAATTTGGGATTTGAGATTTTATCCTAAATCTGGGTTAAATAAGTCAGCAACGGCTCAAAAAACCGAATACTTTGATACCTGAATCCTTTAAAATATTGGGTGTATAACATAGAAGATATCGCCAATAAATACTATTTTAAAATGAGATATAATTAATTTAGTTTTTTTCGGATAACGTGCTTCCCAAGAATGACTAAATTTCCCCATGACCAGTTTGCCAAAGAATACCTAAGAGAGTTATTGTCACCTCTAGGAGAAGTAGAAACAAGTAAAGATGTTTCTGCTCAAGTTCGAGAAATTGATATCTGGTTTAAACCCACTTCTGTATCGCCTCAATACGTAGAGAATTTAGGTTTGTTAGGTCAAATGACTGCGACTGTGGCTGCGATCGAACCATTTCGCAATGCCGTCAATACAGAGGATATTTTCAGTTGTGTTGTCAAACTTTTAAATACTAGGGCAGAATTACTGCGCCGTGCTAATCGAGAAGAGCAACGTTTAGAATCTCAGCAATTACCCCGGTTGTGGATTCTGACTCCCACTGCTTCGGAGGCTTTGTTAAGCAGCTTTAATTTTATGATTCCAGAAGAGTCAGAAGGTTGGGGGAGGGGGGTTTATTTTCTATCGGAAGTTTGGCGAGTAGGATTGATAGCTATTCACCAGCTACCGAATGTTCCAGAAACGATGTGGTTGCGGATTTTAGGTAAGGGTAAAGTACAGCAAGGGGCGATCGCGGAATTAACAAGATTGCCTGTTGATAGTCCCCTACGAGCTAGTACGCTAGAATTATTGTACAACCTGCAAGCGAATCTGCAAGTAAATTTAGCAGCTAGTGCCCCAGGAAATCAGGAAGATAAGGAGTTAGTTATGGCGCTCGTACCTCTGTTACAACAAAAAATAGATCAGGCCACACAACAAGGAAGAGAAGAAGGAAGAGAAGAAGGAAGAGAAGAAGGAAGAGAAGAAGGAAGAGAAGAAGCACAGCGGTTGATTTTGCAGAACTTTCTGCAAGTCAGATTTGGGGAGTTAGACGCTAAGACAATTGCCTTGTTTTCCTCGGTCTCGGCTTTACCTGTTGGTGAATTCACTATGTTGTTAGTGCAATTATCCACATTGCCAATTGCCCAAGCAGATAGACAACAAGTACAAACTTTAATCGCCGAAAATGTCTTGAGAAAGCGCTTTGGTCAATTAGAAGTAAACACCGTCAATCTCATCCCAAATTTGCTCGCATTGTCGGCCGAAAATTTATCGCTATTGCTGTCACAACTGCCGGATTTGTCAATAGAAGAACTAATGGCTCGAATAGAAAACTCTTCCGTTTGAGTAAAAAAAGAGCGATTAAGCTCGATGAAGTTCTTGTGGAAAGTAGGGGTTGGGCGTCCCGCCCGCCAGAAAACACAATTTAGATGCGGGACAACTTATAACTAATCCAACTCCCTCCTTCCTTCCAAAGCACGAGCCAATGTAACTTCATCGGCATATTCCAAATCTCCCCCCATCGGCAAACCAAAAGCTATGCGCGTCACTAGGGTAAAAGGTTTTAATAAGTGACCGATATAAAGAGTAGTAGTTTCGCCTTCCACGCTGGGACTAATAGCAATAATTACTTCCTTAACCTTTTGCTGGCTGACGCGCCGCACTAACGGTTGAATGTTCAATTGTTCGGGGCCAATTCCATCCATCGGCGAGATAACGCCGCCAACAACGTGATATTTACCCATGTATTCCCGCGTTTTTTCTAAAGCGATTACGTCGCGGGATTCTGATACTACACAAATGGTATGAGTGTCGCGGTTGGTATTGCGGCAAATTTCGCAAACAGGGTCAGCAGATAAGTGAAAGCATACTTGACAGAAACCTACTTGCTGTTTGGCATCAATCAAAGATTTAGCTAGGGCTTGCACTTCTTCTTCCGGTCGCTTCAAAATATGTAAAGCTAGCCGCTGGGCTGTTTTTGGGCCGACTCCCGGCAAGCGCTGCAATTGTTCGATTAAACGAGCTAAAGGTCGAGTGTACATTAAAAATTGGCGGTAATTGGTAATATCATTTCTGGTTGATTCGCGACAAGATAATTTGTGCGATGTAGGGGCGGGTTTTACCAACCATCTATGTTTAAAACTAAGTATATCATAAACCAGTCCCGCCCATACACTGAGGAATATTGACTAATTTACCCTCCACTAATTTTAGCTTTGTAGCCTAATTTTGTGATAATTTCTAGCAGCTTTTGCTTGTGTTCGCCTTGAATTTCGATTTCATTATCTTTGACTGTGCCGCCAGTACCGCATTGGGCTTTTAGCTGCTTGGCTAAAGTTGCTAATGTTTCGGGTTTTTCCTGAAAGCCGCTGATGATTGTAACTGTTTTGCCGCCGCGTCCTTTTCGGGATGCTTCGATTTTGAGGTTTTGTTGATTGGGGGGAACTTCGGCAACTCCCCGTTGGAGGGCGGCCGAGTTGTCAACGTTGCCAAACTCGGAGTAAACTATTCGTTTGCCCTCGGTTGTTTTGCTGTCAGAATCTTTGCGTTTGGATGCTGCCATAGGTTAAGATGCTTGAACTTTTTTTACTGGTATTTCTAGTTTTAGCGGATTGGGTGTAAGGCGGCGATCGCTCGTTTAGACTCTGATATTATACCTATTGTATTAGCCCATCAAGGGTTCAGGGAATTATAATGAAATTTGTTCGATCGCCTCAAGTCCCCAAGCAATTTGGTACGATCGACTAAGCGCGCGATCGACACGCCCGCCTCTAGCTTACCCGCCAATCTAAAAAATCTAAAATCTAAAATCTAAAATCAAATGACAGTCACCCCCCTGCATCTCACCACCGAAACCAGCGCCCAACGCCCCGACTCCCTCGGCAGATTCGGCAAATTCGGTGGCAAATACGTCCCCGAAACCCTGATGCCCGCTTTATTTGAACTAGAAGCCGCTTTCCACAAATACCGCAGCGAACCGGAATTTCAACAGCAACTCCAACAACTGCTCAAAGATTATGTCGGCCGCCCCAGCCCTTTGTATTTCGCCGAACGCCTCACCGAACACTACGCTAAAGCAGACGGAACTGGCCCGCAAATTTACCTCAAACGCGAAGATTTAAACCACACGGGAGCTCACAAAATCAACAATGCTTTAGCTCAAGCATTGCTGGCAAAACGTATGGGCAAAAAGCGGGTAATTGCTGAAACTGGTGCCGGTCAACACGGCGTTGCTACCGCCACAGTTTGCGCTCGTTTTGGTATAGAATGCGTTGTCTACATGGGCGTTCACGACATGGAAAGACAGGCTTTAAATGTGTTTAGAATGCGCTTGATGGGAGCCGAAGTGCGGCCGGTGGCTGCAGGTACGGGAACGCTGAAAGATGCGACTTCCGAAGCGATTCGCGACTGGGTGACAAATGTCGAAACAACTCATTACATTCTCGGTTCTGTAGCGGGCCCGCATCCTTACCCCATGATGGTACGCGATTTCCATGCGGTAATCGGTGAAGAAACGCGGGCTCAGTGTCAGGAAAAGTGGGGTGGTTTGCCGGATATTTTATTAGCTTGCGTCGGCGGCGGTTCTAATGCAATGGGTCTTTTCCACGAGTTTGTTGGGGAAGAAACTGTCAGATTGATTGGTATTGAAGCGGCGGGCGAAGGTGTGGAGACGGATAAGCACGCTGCTACTTTGACTAAGGGAAGTGTTGGAGTTCTGCACGGGGCAATGAGTTATTTGCTGCAAGATAATGAAGGTCAAGTGATTGAGCCGCATTCTATTAGTGCGGGTTTGGATTATCCGGGTGTGGGGCCGGAACACAGTTATTTGAAGGATGCGGGCAGGGCTGAATATTATAGCGTAACTGATGCAGAAGCGCTGGAAGCATTTCAGCGACTTTCGCAGTTGGAGGGGATTATTCCGGCTTTGGAAACTTCTCACGCGATCGCCTATTTGGAGACTCTGTGCCCGCAGCTAACAGGCAATCCGCGCATTGTGCTTAACTGTTCGGGACGCGGCGACAAAGACGTGAACACTGTGGCGAAGGTTCTGAATATCTAGGTTAGCGGAATTTGGGGCGATCGCTCTGTAGGAATTAGTAGCAATTAATTGGTGTCAACTTAAGACTAAAATCCTTTGTCTCTCTCGTTTGTATCGAAGTCTAGATCCCCCCTAGCCCCCCTTAATAAGGGGGGAACTGGAAGCGTTCTTTTGTCCCCCTTATTAAGGGAGATTTAGAGGGGGATCGAGAGGCTCATCGTCAGACGGTATACTCATAGTAATTTTGGCATTAAGTTGACACTAAGGGTAACAATTAACTTTATTTTTCGTTTGATTTCATGTCCAAAGGTTTGATTTTGATGGGCTTGGGATTGTTGACAATCCTGCCTAAGTGTGATACCTCCATTCCTACGCGATCGCTGCCACAAACTCCCATGAATACTAATGTTGCTTCGAGTGCTATTACTGACTTAGAAAAAGCGGTTAACCAACAGATAAATCAATACCGAGCATCTAAAAAGTTGCCGCCGCTGAGTGTCGATTCGCGAATCACTCAGATAGCAAGAATTCACAGCGAAAATATGGCTAACGGTAAAGTACGTTTCAGCCACGATGGATTTGAGGGGCGGGCGAAAGCAATTACGATTCCTTATCAAAGTGTAGCTGAAAATCTTGCTTACAATATGGGCTACAGCGACCCGGTACGCAATGCTGTTGAGGGTTGGATTAAAAGTGACGGCCACCGTAAGAATATGGAGGGTCAGTTTAATGTGACCGGTATTGGGGTTGCGAAAAATCCCAAAGGGGAGTATTATTTTACTCAGCTTTTTGTTCGCAGCCGGTAAAGTGAAGGAAGAAGGAAGTTCGGCAACGGATTCTGTAACGGATGTAACGGATGTAACGGATGTAACGGATGTAACGGATGTCAGTCCGATGGAAGCCGGAAGAGGGAAGAGGGAAGAAGGCAGTCAACAGTCAACAGTTAACAGTCAACAATTACTAATAATGGAATTTGCAGATTTTCAAGTGTGCGATCGTGATATTCCCGATTCTCTCTTATCTTATTATTTGACTGCGCCGGCGATCGCCGTTGATACGGAAACAATGGGTTTGATGCCGTGGCGCGATCGCTTGTGTTTGGTGCAGTTGTGCAATCCCGAAGGTAAAGTTGCAGTGGTGCGGATTGCCAAAGATCAGACAGCCGCACCGAATTTAAAGAAGTTAATGGAAGCAGAAAATATTGAGAAAGTATTTCATTTTGCGCGCTTTGATATGGCGACAATGCGTTACAATTTAAGTATTGATATTGCACCCGTTTTTTGCACCAAACTTGCTAGTAAACTTGCTAGAACTTATACCAACAAACACGGATTGAAAGAATTAATTCTAGAACTTGAAAAGGTAGAATTAAATAAAACATCTCAAAGTTCCGACTGGGGAAATGCGACTAATCTTTCTGACGATCAACTAAATTATGCTGCTAATGATGTCCGCTATTTGCTGAGCGCTAAACAAAAGTTGACTGCTATGTTGCAGCGAGAAGAACGCTGGGAAATTGCACAGCAATGTTTTCAGTGTTTGCCCGTTTTTGTGAGTTTGGATTTATTGCAGTACAAGGATGTTTTCGAGCACGGCTAATAGCATTTTAGATTTTAGATTTTAGATTTTAGATTTTAGATTTTAGATTGGGAATGACTGATGACTACCAGGGCTTAGAGTACAGGCATACAGTTGCATTCTTTTTTGGAACTGGTATAATCTTCTGTCATATTATGTCCGATCGATTGACCATAATATCCCGGCCGGGCGGGTTTTTGAGATTGTCAATTATTGGCAGATATTATTGGTTAACCCGCCCCTACCTGATTTCGGGCGAAGCGAAGCGAAGGGAATCGACCGGACTAGATAGCACCTGGCAGAACTGCCATCAAATTGTTTTGTAGTGAAAACTTGAGTTATGATAAAACTCGCTTGGACTTGAGTCCTCACTACAAACGTAATTATTATTAATTGACCGGACTTGATGTGATATCAAATCCGGTAGCATCGGAAATATTCCTCTCTGTATTCTCTCCCTCTGCGTTCTCTGCGCCCTCTGCGGTTAAATCATTCCGATACAACCGGAAACGATATGAGTAAAAAAAAAATTCAAAACAGTGATCTCTTGCTAAGTAGGGCTGCTAGGGATTGTGTTCGTGCATCAATGCTTCAATTTGGTCGTCAACATTTCTAATCACCTGTTCCAAAGCGGGCAACCCCTCTAAAGGCACAGGAGAAAGGCGAGTTCGATCGCGAATTTGATTCACTTTCCGCTGCAATTCTTCGGCCAGCCGCAGCGCGTCGCGACTCAAAGTAGACAACTGCTGCTGCTGGTAAAACCTCAAAGCTGCCCCCCGCAAAACTTGCAGGGTGGCTTCTTCCTTGCCACCCACCGTCATTACCCGCAAGCGCAACAGCAAATGAGTGTTTTGATATATGCGCTCAACTTCGACTTGTTGGGGCTGTTCCACCGGGCAAACAGGCATATCTGTCAGCCGCTTCAACTCGTCGATTACCTCTTGGAAAAGGACGATATCGATACCTTCGAGCATCGATTTCAAAACGCCGTCTTGACTCCAAAGAATCCGGCCTTGGGACTGATGCCGCTCAAAAAACAGGCGGCCGATACCCTCTCGCAGCACTCTACCGAGCAATTCTTCCAGCAGTTGGGGCGCGGGCAAAGTTGCCAAAACTTCGACTGGGCTTGACAAGTGCAAGGCCTCGACATTCAAAACCGATAGCTGTGTCGGTGTCGGGGGAACCTCGGCGCCAGCAGGTTTAAACTGCTCATGATCGGGCATCGAGGGTTCTGGCACAGACAGCAGCGTTTCTGCTTTGGGGCCTGAAATTGCTGGTGGGGGATTTTTGGGTGTTGGGGCTGCTGCGGTTTCTGTCTGGCTGGGTTCTCGAAGCTGGCTCCCGTGCAGCAAGTAAGCTGAGAGCATCGAGCGCTGAGTTTCCGAGGCAATTGGCTCTGTTGTGACTGAGCAATTCATGTAAGCTAAAATCCGCTGCACGTAGTCCAAGGCGGAGTCATCTTGGGCATCGACTACGCCCAATTTAAACCGATTACCTTCTAGAGATAAAGGCAAAACTTGATAGTAAAGGCAAGCTTCAAAGGGGACAACTGTGTCGATTAGTTGAAATATTCGATCGGAGTCCATTGTAGCTGCCGAGCCTGTTGAAGATGTATGTACCATTAGCTGCTTTGTAGTTGGAAGCGCGATCGAGCGCGACGCACCAACCTGATGCGATAAAATTAAACGCTGCAACTTCCCTGACGGAGGAATTGGCCTAACAACCGGAAGCTTTTATTAAAGAAACATCCTTAGTCCCAGAATTTTCTCCCTGCTGTATTGCAGCCTCAAATTCTACCAAAAGATTGAGAACTAGATGATGACTGGCGCAGTCTAGACCAACTATCATCGATCGCCCGAAATTGATTCCCGTGGCTAGCAACGACAGAATTATGTCTTTAATGCACAAGTATTATAGATGCACCACAACCGATGATTTACGGGCCACCGCTGAATTTAGGATTGGTTAAAAAATCCTGAAAAGTCGATCGTGCTGCTAGTATCTTACCTCAGAGAGTTGACTGCGATCGTCTCGGAGCGCGATCGTCTCGGCAGCGCTACAAGAGCCCGATTAATCTAACCTGAATTGATACAAAGGGCATCGCGCGGTTTTCCACGGGGAAACTCGCAGAACTCTGTGGCTGTGAGGGAATTGATTTGTAGCGCGGATTCTGAAAAATGCTACCGCCCATTAACAATTAGCAATAGCCCGCCACCCATTACCAATCTACTCGTTGCGGAGAGATTGAGCTGCTAAATAGAGTTTGCTCCACTCGCCGATGACTTGATTGGTTTTCAGCTTTAATTCAGATGCGATCGTCTCTACACTTTTCCCTGCTTTCAGCGATTCTACCAACTGCCGCTGCACCGGCGTGAGGTCTTGTAAATATTGCTGCCACTGAGCCGGAGTCAAGCCCAAACTGTGTTCTTTGAGCGAAGTTTCCAGCCAGCTAGCGACTAATTCCGGTGCTTGTTTGACCGCAAAAACCCGAATCGCGTGGTAACTGACTTTTTCTCGCAAACGGTAAATTTGCTTGATTGGAACCTTCAAATCCTCGGCAATTGCCTCTTGGGAACGACCTTGGAGGTAAAGCTGCAGCCACCGGGAAGCCAGCGGATCGACTTCAGCGGCCAAGTAATTCTCAAATTCTTTTTGGACAATCTGCCGCTGAGTTTGCTGCTCTTCCCAAGCTTGATTTTCTCGATACTCGGACATCGCCTGTTCGTCTAGCAGGCTGAGCGGTTCGTCTGTATCGTCGGGTAGAACCTGTTCCGACACCAGCCGCACCCAGTCTCCCGCAGGCACTTGGGTCAACCCCCCGCGCTGGGCACGCCGCAGGTAGTTGACAAAACGGTACACCAGCAGCGGCTGGTTGCGGATCGGCCGCAAGCAGTATTCTTCTGTGCTCGCTAGCAGCAAAGCATTTCGCAGGCGTCTGTCTGAGGTGCATTCGGCAATCCAGGCGACTTGCTGCTGCAGGTAGCGATCGGAATTGAGCATTTCCTGAATCACTTCTTGTAGTACCTCCACCGCACTCCGCTGTCTGTCGCGACTCAGGGAAACCCACGCTTGGATTTTTTGCCGGAGCACAACCAAACCGCCGAGCCGCCCGATCAAGTTGCGGTAAGCTTTTTCTGGGGGTACTCCCAGATACCGAGAAATCAAAATTCGATATAAAAAGTCGATCGCGCCGGAGGCGACAGACAATTGAGTTGGGCTAAGAGTGTCAAATCTTTCGGGCTTGTCTCCCAACAGCCAGCGGACAACACTCTCGCGAGTGCTAGAACTCTCCTGCGGGCAATCTTGTTCGAGTCGAGACTTCCAATCTTGTCCTAGTCTTTGGGCCAAGGTCATGGGCTGCCGAGAATATTGTCTTTCACCCCCGATTTTACGTGGTATCCTGGATTTTTGAGTATTTTTCAGATATACGATCCTCTTCGAGGGCTTCGCCAACGCGCGATCGGATAAATTACCTTAAATTACCCTAAACAAAATTCCATTACGGTGCGATATGCCTAACTTTTTATTAGAACTCGGTACAGAAGAATTGCCCGCATCTTTTGTCTCAGGCAGCGCCCAGCAGTGGCAGCGACTTGTACCTGCAACGCTGGCAGAAGAATCCTTGACAAATGACTCTATTAATGTATACGCTACTCCGAGGCGTTTGGCCGTTCTAGTGAAAGGGCTGCCAGTTCAGCAATTAGATAGAGAAGAAGAGGTAAAAGGGCCGCCCGCAAGTTCGGCTTTTAAAGATGGCAAACCGACGAAAGCAGCGGAAGGTTTTGCGAAAAAGCAGGGCGTAGAAATTGATGCTTTGGAAGTTCGCGCTACCGATAAAGGCGATTTTGTGTTTGTGCTCAAAAAGATTCCGGGGCGGATGACAGCGGATATTTTGACAGAACTTGTGCCGCAGTGGATTAACAAGTTAGAAGGCAAAAGATTTATGCGGTGGGCCGACGGAGATTTGAAGTTTCCGCGCCCGATTCGATCGATGGTGGCGCTGTTAGATGATACTGTACTGCCAATTACATTGGTGAGTGGTTCGGATACGGTCAAGAGCGATCGTATTTCCCAAGGACACCGGGTGTTATACACGCCCCCTACAGCCCTGGGAGGGGTCTCGATTCCGCAAGCTGAGGATTATGTCGAGTGTCTGCGGGCTGCTTGCGTTGAGGTCGATCGAACCCAGCGCAAAAATCAAATTAAAGCACAAGTAGAAGCCGCAGCGACAAAACAAGGCGGTTATGCCGACATTACCGAAGATTTGTTAGAAGAAGTCACCGACTTAGTAGAATGGCCGAACGCAGTTGTCGGCAAATTTGACGAGGATTTTTTGATATTGCCGCCGGAAGTAATCACCACAATTATTGTTACAAACCAGCGGTATTTCCCCATCCTCAAAAGCCCCGATTATCCCGAACTTCTGCCCTATTTCATTACAATTTCCAACGGCGACCCCGCTAAAGCCGCGATTATTGCCGCCGGTAACGAGCGAGTAGTGCGGGCGAGATTGGCAGACGGCCAGTTTTTCTACAAAGCAGACTTGGTAAAGCCTCTAGAGGATTATTTGCCCAAGTTGGAAACAGTTACTTTCCAGGAAGATTTGGGGACAGTACGCGCAAAGGTCGATCGGCTGTGCAAGATTGCCAGTTTAATTGTCAATCAACTGCAAATCACAGAGGAAGAGCAAGCTGATGTAGCCAGAGCAGCCTTACTTTGCAAAGCCGACCTCGTAACCCAAATGGTTTACGAACTTCCCGAAATGCAAGGAATCATGGGGCAGAAATACGCCTTAGCAAGTGGCGAATCGGAAGAAGTAGCCACAGCGATTTTTGAACATTATTTGCCCAAAGGTGCGGGCGACAATTTGCCCCAAACTCTCACAGGTCAAGTTGTCGCAATAGCCGACAAATTAGATACATTAGTCAGCATCTTCGGTTTGGGAATGTTGCCGACTGGTTCATCCGATCCCTTCGCTTTGCGCCGGGCCGCTAATGCAATAACTAACATTATTTGGGCTGCTCAGTTGCCAGTCAACTTGCACCAGTTGCTCGCACAAGTTGTTGCAGAATTTACCGCAGCGCGCCCCGAAACACCGGCGGAGTTGCTGGCTCAGTTATACGAGTTTTTCTTGCAAAGAATTCGGACTTTGTTGCAAGAAGAAAAGAATGTAGATTATGATTTGGTAAATGCAGTTTTGGGAGAAAACGACCCCGAATATACTGAACGAGCATTGAGAGATTTGTTAGACGCACGGGAAAGAGCACTTTTCCTACAACAAATCCGCAATAACCAGACTTTGGATCTAATTTACGAAACAGTAAATCGTTCAACTCGTTTGGCGGCTCAAGGTGATTTGGATAAAGTAGAATTGGAACCGAAAAATGCGGTGAAACCAGAGTTATTTCAAAAATCGTCTGAACAAGCTTTCTATGATGCAGTCGTGCAGTTAGTGCCGCAAACGCTGCTATGCAAACAAACTCGGGATTACCAGCAGTTGGTAGATAGTTTGACTGAGATTGCTCCGACTGTCAGCAACTTTTTCGACGGGCCAGAAAGCGTTTTGGTGATGGATTCTGACCCGGAAATTAAGCAAAATCGGTTAAATTTACTGGGTTTGCTGCGGAATCACGCGCGGGTGTTGGCTGACTTTGGGGCGATCGTGAAAAGTTAGAATTGACAAGATTTGAGTTCGCCGGGGGTTGAAAACCTCCGCTTCAGTCCGCCGGGGGTTGAAAACCTCCGCTTCAGTCCGCCGGGGGTTGAAACCCCCGTCTCAAAGCGAAAGTCCTCTTAAGAGGACTGAAACCCACACATACTAGACTTTTCCGTCAGTTTTAACTCCTATGTTGCACCATTCTCAAATAGCCTTTTGTGAACAGGCAAGATGCCTGTTCCACAAGAAAATTTATCTTTAGTGGAACAGGCATCTTGCCTGTTGCTGACAATGGTGCAATATCTCAGTTTTAACTGACTTTAGCTGTTAGACAGGGGTTTTCAACCCCTGGCGGGCCTTGGGAGGCAACGGGCGAGCCTGTAGGCAAACCAACTTGAGAAACCTACTTGTTAAAAATCTCGCTCCCAATAACATTAAAGCTTACCAATAAAACGAGTAAATCTATTAGGATTATTGCCGAACCGCGCGCGTCTGGGCAGAGTTCGATCGCTCTCTTAAAAAATAAGCTAAATGGCCAATAGTCAACAACCAATTCAAGGTTAAGATATAAACTTATAAAACCAGGGAAATTCGCTCCATCACACACACAGCTTATGCCGATAGCTCATATCATTGGACTAGGAAAATCAGGAATTGCCGCCGCCAGACTGCTAAAACGCGAAGGATGGGAAGTAACGCTGAGCGATCGCTCATCTTCCCCAAACTTGCTCGAACAACAACAGGAATTCGCTAACGAAGGAATTCATGTGGAGTTAGGTAAATCTTTTGAACCAGTCGAATCTATAGAATTAATAGTAGTGAGTCCGGGCGTTCCCTGGGACAGTCCAGCATTAGTGCGCGCCAGAGAGTTAGGCATTGAAACAATCGGAGAAATGGCTCTCGCGTGGCGTTACCTCAAATCTCCTTGGGTGGGAATTACCGGCACTAACGGCAAAACTACTACTACTGCTTTAATTGCTGCTATTTTTGCAGAGGCCGGGCTTTATGCTCCCGCTTGTGGCAATATTGGCTATGCTGCGTGTGAATTAGCTTTAGCCGAAAAACAGCCGGATTGGGTAATCGCAGAAATTAGCAGCTATCAGATAGAATCCTCGCCGTTTGTAGCGCCACGCATCGGAGTTTTGACGACTTTGACGCCGGATCACCTCAGCCGCCACAAAACTTTAGAAAATTACTACAACATTAAAGCGCATTTGCTGAAAAAGTCGGAAGTGCAAGTAATTAACGGCGACGATCCTTGTTTGCGGCAGCAAGGAGTTGACGTTTGGCCGGATGCGTGTTGGACGAGTGTCAAAGGTGAAAAAGATTTGTTGGGAAATACAGATTTTGGAGCCTATATTCAAGATGGTTGGGTAATCGCTCAAAGCGAGAAAATTCTGCCTGCTGATTCTTTGCGGATGGTGGGAGAACACAATTTGCAGAATTTGTTAATGGCGGTGGCGGCAGCTAATTTGGCGGGGATAGATAAAAGTGCGATCGCGCGGGCGATCGCTAAATTCCCCGGAGTTTCGCACCGCCTCGAACATATCTGCACTTGGGAAGGCATAGATTTCATCAACGACAGCAAAGCTACTAATTATGACGCCGCGCAAGTCGGGTTGGCTTCTGTGAGCGCACCGGCGATTTTAATTGCGGGCGGCGACGCCAAAGAAGGGGACGATCGCGCATGGATTGATACAATCAAGGCAAAAGCTGCTGCGGTGTTGCTAATTGGGGATGCGGCAGGTATTTTTGCCGATCGGCTCACACAAGCAAATTACAACGCTTGGGAAATTGTCGAAACAATGGAACGAGCGATCCCGCGATCGGCAGAATTAGCCCAACAAAATCATGCTAAAGTAGTGCTGCTTTCCCCAGCCTGTGCTAGCTTCGATCAATACCAAAACTTCGAGCAACGGGGCGATCATTTCCGCCAAATATGCCTCGAATCCCTAGTTTAGATATGTCATTGTTCGCTGTGTACAAATTAAGATTGTTCTACACAGCGAACACTAACAAAATTAAATCTGCGTTCATCTGCGTCTATCGGCTTACATCTGCGGTTAAAAATTAAAACCTCTGATTTCGACCAATCTACTTTAACTAACAGTCTTCCAAATATCCTTAATTCTAGCCTGCTGTTTCCATTCTAGCTCATAAAAAACTAGCATCATTTCCTCATGAGTATAATCAATAATGATTGCCGCCAAATGAGCAGCGGTTTCCGCTTCCAGCATGGCTGTTTTTAACTTTGCCATAGCCTCTTGATCCATTAGCACTAAACTTTGAATATTGACCTCACTTTCATTTTAATTGTGTCTGCAAATGTCTTTTAATTGGGTCTGGAAATCAGCACTTTGAGCAGCACTTATTGTATCAGAATGCGACGACGATATTTTAAATTGGCTACAAAGCTGAGAGCGCAATTTTTCATCAATCTCCAGAATATTGCCTGGGAAAGTGCCATTTTTTTGCAACAAAATTACGATTTCTATTTCCAGTTGGCGATAGCCTTGCTGAAAGAAATCTTGAGAGTTAGAACGAAACAAACCGCTATTGACTTGCTGAATTTGGTTAGATGTCAGCGATTGAGCCGAGACAGCAGCCGGAAATCCCAAAGATGCTGCTAGCCACCAGCTAGAAATTATCTGTTTGAGAATGCTGTTCATCACTGTGGGGAGGAGTTATTACCTGAGTTAGTTTCTCGTTTTCTGACTCGCTTGCTAATTCATCTTCTCGTTCAAGTTTTTCTTGCCACTCGACAAGCTGCTGAAAAAGTTTCGGGTTAATTTCAAATACGGGTTTGTTGGTTTCTGACATATTTACTCCTGAAGGTGATTGAAAGACTTGGATTTAACTGGTTCCCAGGCTCTGCCAGGGAACCGCTGTCGAGAGGATCTGCCTCGCTTTTTCAGCAGGAAAATTGGAGGCTGAGCCTCCGGATCTGCGTTACCAGGCAGAGCCTGGTAACGAGTAAAACGAGTAGAAAAACAATTATGTCTATCGGAAGCTACGCTCAAACCTTCAGCAGCGACATAATTATGCCTGTTAAGGAACCACCAAGCAAAGCTAAAGTAGCTAAGGTACTAATCCCAAATCCTGCCGCTCTTTTTTCGGCAGCTTGATAGTAACCCCAAGCAAACAAAATGCGTCCAACTATCCAAACTGCGCCGATACCTGCGCCCCAAATTGGGCTGATAAATTGCGAGAACAGCCACAGCGAGGGCAAAAATAGAATCATTTGCTCTAAGGTATTTTGCTGAACTCGCAACACTCGCTCAAAGTCTGGGTTTCCTGTCACCTGCGGGGGAGAAACTTTGTATTTGAATCTAGCTCTGCCGACGTTGATGGTAACAACGAAGTAGAGAATTAATGCTGAAACAGTAATTAGACTAGGCCAAAGTGTCGCGTTTGCTTCTGCGAGCATGATTGGGTATTATTGGGGTGGAGTATATATCTTGATTATAAATCAATTATTGCCGATCGCGTCATTCAAGGCAGGAGATTTGATTCAACTGCTGGGTATTAGTGGCGCGGCAATTGCTTTAGAGTTCCGGGACATCCTCGAAAACTTGCTGGCTGGGATTTTGATTGTTTTTGATTGCACCTGCCGACGGATACAAACCCGCGACTCTTGTCGTGAGCCGCCCAAAATTTTAGACTTTTGTTCAAGGTTCCAGATTCATCAGTGGAGTAAATCTAAAATCAGTGGAGTAAATCTAAAATCAGTGGAGTGAATTTAAAATCTTAAATCTAAAATCTATAATCTAAAATCGTTTGACGGATACAAGCCCCCGACTTAAGGAGATTATTTTGCTCAACAATATTCGAGACCGTCTTAAATATTTCACCAGGAGCAGGATTGCTCCAGAGCATTTAAAGCAAATACGAGTTGACTTGTTGGAAGAATCAACCCTAGATATTAACTATCTTGTCTTAATTCTCGGCTCCTGTATAATCGCCACCTTTGGACTGCTTGCCAACAGTGCAGCCGTCATTATCGGTGCTATGATCGTCGCGCCTCTGATGTTGCCAATCCGAGGGTTAGCATTTGGAGCGGTAGAAGGTAACGTTCTCCTGTTCCGCAAAGGTTTAATTGCATTAGCAGTCGGGACGGTGCTAGCAATTTTTCTAGCTTGTTTGTTGGGCGCTTTGGTACAAATTCCTGACTTTGGGAGCGAAGTTCTAGCTCGTTCTAAACCTACATTACTAGACTTAGGAATTGCGATCGCCGCTGGGGGAATCAGCGGCTATGCGAAAGTTCAGCCCAAAGTTTCTGCTACTCTGGCGGGAACTGCGATCGCCGTGGCTCTGATGCCGCCAATTTGTGTTATAGGTTTAGGCTTATCTCAAGCTAATTGGTCGCTCAGCCTGGGAGCAAGCTTGCTGTATCTTACTAATTTGCTGGGGATTACTCTCTCCTGTATGCTAACCTCTTTAATGGCCGGCTACACGCCCCTGCATCGCGCCGGTAAAGCCCTCTTGTGGGCGCTAGGATTGACGACTATACTTGTGATTCCTCTGGGGGTGAGTTTTGCGGAATTGATCGAGCAAGCGCAACTAGAAGCCAGCCTGAAGCGGGCGTTGCTTAACCGAACTATCACTTTTCAACGAGTGGAAATGATTAAAACTGATACTAACTGGTTGGCGAAACCGCCGGAAGTTCGTCTGAGTGTTCGCAGCAGCGAAGCTTTGACACCCAAACAGGTGCAGCTTTTAGAAGCATTTGTCGAAAAAGAAATGGGTCAACAATTTACCCTAATTTTTCAAGTCAGTCAAGTTGAAGAAGTGCGGCGCTCAAGGCCGGATAAGTCCCCCTCGAAACCGAAACCTTAGCTATTTTAGCCCTAATTGTATGACCCCAGAAACTCTAATTAACCAAGTGACGATCGAGGGGAATCTGAAGCAATTTCTCTTAGTGCTATTAGTTTCCTTAAGTGTGGCGGTGCTGCCGCAAATATGGGGCTGGTTGCGCCAAATTCCCTACACGCTGCTTTTAGTAATTGTTGGGTTGGGTTTGGCTTTTATAGATGTGCGGTTGGTGTCGCTCTCGCCAAAACTGATTCTGTTGATTTTTTTGCCACCTCTGTTGTTTGAAGCTGCTTGGAATCTGGAATGGCCTAAACTCAAGCGGGATTTAGTGCCGATCGCTCTTTATGCGGTTTTGGGTGTTGTTATTTCTGTTGCTGGCGTGGC
Organism: Microcoleus sp. D2_18a_B4; assembly: GCF_036702475.1. Lineage (NCBI taxonomy): Bacteria > Bacillati > Cyanobacteriota > Cyanophyceae > Oscillatoriales > Microcoleaceae > Microcoleus > Microcoleus sp. D2_18a_B4. The sequence continues at coordinate 29,084 of NZ_JAUBTL010000030.1, read as the reverse complement.
TTTTGCTCTCAACCAAATAGCGGGAGTTTCTTTAGCGATCGCCCTGTTGGTAGGAGCTAGTATATCTGCTACCGATCCTGTTTCAGTAATTGCATTGTTCCGGGAACTGGGAGTTGAAAAACGCCTAGCTTTGCTGGTGGAGGGAGAGAGTTTATTTAATGATGGCATTGCTATTGTTGCCTTTAGTTTTTTGGTGGGTTCCTCTCTAGGGACTGATGACGTTGGCATCCCAATTCTGATTGCGCGTTTCTTAGCTTTTGTGGGAATTGGGGTGGTTGTCGGCAGTTTAATCGGTTTTGGAGTTTCTTATCTGACTCAACCATTTGATTTACCTTTGGTGGAGCAATCGTTAACCTTAGTTTCAGCCTACGGCACTTATATAATTGTTGAGGAATTGGGTGGTTCTGGGGTGATTGGTGTGGTGGTGATGGGCTTGATATTTGGAAATTTCGGCTCTCGTATCGGTATGCAACCCAGTACCCGACTTGCGGTAACACAATTTTGGAATTTTTTGGCGTTTTTTGTAAATTCGATCATGTTCCTGCTGATTGGCGATCAGATAAGGTTTGCTGATTTGGGAACGAATTTAGGAGTGATTGGCATAACTGTAGTGGCGATGTTTGTGACGCGAGCGATCGCTATTTTTGGTTTAGGATGGTTGAGCAATTGGTTAGGACACTCTGAAATTTCATTGCCCGATCAAACTGTAATTTGGTGGGGAGGATTACGAGGTTCTGTCTCGATTGCTTTAGCTTTGAGCGTACCCAATGTTCTGCCCGATCGACCAAAAATTATTGCGATCGTGTTTGGGGTAGTTTTATTTACGCTGCTAGTACAAGGTTTAACCACCAAGGCGCTGCTGGAAAAACTGGGGTTGTTGAGCAACCAGGAGTTCCGCCAGGAGTATCTGGAGGCGATTGCCCAACGTGTTGCTCTCAATCGGGTTCTCAAGCATCTATCTGAAGTATCGGGCGAGCGTAGAATCGAGCCTGAGTTTTCCAATCATCTCGTGAGTCAGCTTCAAGAAAAATTAAACTTGCTGCAAGCAGAAATCAATCAAATGTACGATCGATCTCCTGAACTGCGGCAGATGACTATCGACAAACTCGAAGGGGATTTGGAGGCAATAGAGGCTGATACTTATGCTGAATTTGTGCGAGCTGGTCAATTGAAGGATCTGCCTGTTTCTGTGTTGCAGCAATGTTTTAAAGAGCGGAATGAGAAAATTGTTTCTTAAAGCGAATTCGTGGACAGGATTAACAGAAATAAGTTCTACTACAACGAGTACGGGTTTTGTGCTTTCGACTGAAAGCTTTGTTGGCCATCAAAAACAGTCCGAATTGTTGAGGGGCGGACATGGTATAATTCTTGATATTGTAGGGTGCCTCAGCCTACGATAATTTGAATATGAGCTAGATCATAGAAAGATTTGAGAAAATTTGGCAAACTGAGAGTAAGGTTAAATAGGAGGTCAATTCAATGACCAATACTGCTCTGAATTTTAAGACTGCACCGGGACATGAAGTGCTCGCGGCGGCTGGCAAGAAAATGCTGAGGCCGGGGGGGAAACTTGCTACGGAACAGTTATTTGAATGGGCGGATTTTCAGCCTGGGGAGACTGTTTTGGAGTTGGCTGCTAGTTTTGGATATAGTTCGATCGCCCTTGTTGAACGTTTTGGCGTCAAAGTAGTGGGAGTGGAGAAAAATCCCGAAAGTGTGACCCGCGCTCGTGCTAACGTTGCAGCAGCGGGTTTGAGCGATCGAGTGGAAATTGTGGAAGGAGATATTTTTCACTTGGATCGGATTTCCCAACAGTTTGATTGGGTGTTGGCTGAAGCTATCCTGACAATGCAGTCGCCGTCGGGGAAAGCTAAAATTGTATCGGGAATTTGCGATCGTTTAAAACCAGGTGGCAAGTTTCTTTCTCACGAACTTTTAGCGAGAAACCGAGAATCAGAAATTCACAAAGCTTTATCAGAAGTGACGCGGGCTAATTCAACGCCTTTGTCTGAGTCTGGCTGGATTGCTGTTTACCAAAACGCGGGTTTGCAAGTAGAAAAGTGTCAAAGTGGGGCGATGGGGCTCCTCAACTTGTCGCGAATGCTGCAAGATGAAGGGTTTGTGGGTACTGTGCGGATTTTGTGGAATATTTTAAGTCGATCGCAAATTCGCGATCGTATCTTAGCAATGCGTCGAGTTTTCCAGCATTACCAACAGGATCTAGGCTACATCGTTATCTCTGCCAAAAAACAATCTTAACCGACTCAATCGATTTTCGATTTTCGATTTTCGATTTTCGATGGAAGAAAGTGAAGCCACTGATAAATTCGAGACTTGTGACCAAATTAATTAATTGTCAAAAACTATGACTACTACTCTTTTACCGCTACAATCTTCAGCAATCCAACTCCGAGACGCAATTGAATATCCCGCCGCCGGAGTGCTGAACAAAATTTTAGTCAAAGACAAAAATTGTCAGTACAGTTTATTTTGTCTGGCTGCAGGAACGGAAATTTCGGAACACTCTTCGGCACGGAATGCCACAGTTAATGTCATAGAAGGGAAGGGTATTTTGACTTTGGAAGGCAAGGATATTGTTTTGGAACCGGGGGTGTTTATCTTCATGCCCGGTCACGCTCTTCACGCTTTGAAAGCGGAAGAAAATTTGGCGTTTATTTTGACACTTTCCGAGCCTCATTAATCCCATAAATATTGCTGTAGGGGCGGGTTTTACCAACCATACTTGCCTAAAATCCATAATCTCATAAACCCGCCCCCCACAACCCGTGAATCGGGGCGGGTTTATATAGATAGTGAGTGGCAGTCAAATATTGTTTGTGAAATCATGTCCCGTAGCATCATCAGTTGGGGCGGGGCGGGTTTACGAGATTGTTAGTTTGAGACGTAAATTGTTGGTAAAACCCGCCCCTACAAGAATTGGGATTGTAACATTTAGTCTATTTTATCTCCAGAGGCGATATCCTCCAATTTTTCCCAATCCAATACAATAATTTTACCGCCTCGACTGTAGGAGACAAACGGCTTGAGTTTTTTAAACAACCGCACGCATTCTTCGTAGGTAATGCCAATACTGCGAGCAATTTGATAGTAGGGAAAACGTTTTTCTAAACATACACTATTATCCGCCATCTTCCTACCTTGCTCGACGCCAAAGTAATGAATAAATCGGGCCAGCCGCACGATCGCCCTTTCCGACACCAAACCGTGCACAGTCTCGTGCAGTTGCTGCAACCGCTGATTAAACACCGCCAATATTCGCAAGGCAATCTCAGGATTTTCCCGAATTGCTGCTAGCAAAAATTCCCGTTCTGTGGTAAGAACTTCCACATCTGTTTCTGCAGTCACCGTTGCGGGGGCAATGCCGTTGCCTAGCAAAGCAGGTGCGGCAAAAATATCTCCCTGAAACAAAGTGCGGAGAATTGTTTCTTTGCCCGCCGCCGCTGTTTTTGCAACCCGCAGAGAACCGCTCAATCATGGTGTATAATTTTTCCGGGATGCGATCGCCCTCATACATCACAACTTCTCCCTGTCGGTAAGTCCGAATTGCTGTATGTTCTTGCAATCGCTCTAATTCAGTTTGGTTTAAGCTGGTAAATATTCCAATTTTAGCCAGTTGCTCAACAGTTGATTTCATACCTTTAACTCTACCCGATCCGAGTCCATTGAGAGTATAGTAACGGTGAATTCAGAATATATCGAAACAAGCAGAGCCATCTACGAAAATGCAGAACCAGAATATCGGCGATATTATTTTGATGAGATAGCTGGCGGATTTGTGCTAATTCACCAACAACATAATCTTAATAATTCTGAAATCTTTCTTGCTGAAGTTTTGGCTAAAATAGGGAAGAGAGTTAGAATGTTGAGCGAGCAAGCAGCAGAGGGTGTGAGAACGCCCGATGCTGAGATAGACGGTGAGATTTGCGAATTTAAGGAGTTAACAGAATCTACGAGGAACATCAGGTATCGAGTTCAAGAAGGAATCAGCAGGGCCAAAAATCAAGGTGCATCAGTAGTTGTTTTTCACATCAACCGAGAAAATTACGATGTCTGGAAAATCAACGCTGGCATCAAACAAGGTCTGTTTTGGGATACCCAAAATCAGATTCAACAAATATTTTTTGTTGCCAACAGCAAACAAATTCAACTCATTACAAGGGAAGACTGGCAAAATGGAAGACCATTTCAGCGAATTTAAAGAAATCGTAGAGTGCGGGTTGAAAAATAATATGCCGCGAGATGCTAAATTAATTACTGTAGGGCAAATTTTATATGCTGTTACCCGCGACGATCTAACTATCAAAGAAGGTTGGCAGCTTGAAGCAATGCTGGGAGGCAGAAAAAACTGGGAAGAGGCACTTGAGTACAGCATTTTTGGCTATCCAGTAGATACAGAAATGCCATCTTTAGACAAACCTCTGGTTATTGCTGGCAAAACTTTTCATTCTCGCTTGATGACAGGGACGGGAAAATATCGCAGCATCGCAGAAATGCAGCAAAGTGTCAACGCTAGCAGGTGCGAAATTGTTACCGTGGCTGTGCGGCGAGTGCAAACAAATGCTCCCGGCCATGAAGGATTGGCAGAGGCTCTCGATTGGACTAAAATCTGGATGCTGCCAAATACTGCTGGTTGTCAAACTGCGGATGAGGCGATTAGAGTAGCTCGTTTAGGCCGGGAAATGGCGAAACTTTTAGGCCAAGAAGACAATAATTTTGTCAAATTAGAAGTGATTCCTGATGCTAAATATTTGCTGCCAGATCCGATCGGCACTTTGGAAGCTGCAGAACAATTAGTTAAAGAAGGTTTTGCCGTTTTGCCCTACATCAATGCCGATCCCCTGCTGGCAAAACGCCTCGAAGAAGTCGGTTGTGCGACAGTCATGCCTTTAGGTTCGCCCATCGGTTCAGGGCAAGGGATCAACAATGCGGCCAACATTCAAATAATTATTGACACTGTAAATATTCCTGTGGTTGTCGATGCGGGGATCGGAACGCCCAGCGAAGCAGCCAGAGCAATGGAAATGGGAGCCGATGCACTGTTGATTAATTCCGCGATCGCCAATGCCCAAAATTCCCCAGCGATGGCCAAAGCAATGGGAATGGCCGCAGAAGCGGGGCGGATGGCGTACTTAGCAGGCAGAATGCCGATCAAAGATTACGCGATCGCCTCTTCCCCCCAAACAGGCACTGTCACCTCAAAATAAATTCCTGAATTTTCCTGGGCGCTTTTTTGGTAGAGTTGTAAACATCAAAAATATTAAGGATTGTGACTGATGCCTTACATCAAAGATGACGATGGACGCCTGAACAACTTTGCTAAAGAGCCGAAGGTGTATGAAGCCGTACCTCCTAACAAGAACCAGCAACGCAACTACATCATCCTGGGTATTGCAGCAGCCATGTTAGTCGCCGGTTTGGTGTACGTGGCTGCCTCCGTCTGAAAACTGGCCTGAGACTCAAAGCTGCTTCAAATCGCAATTTTAAATAATCCTTCGAGAAACCATGTTTTCCTTTCCCAAGGAAACATGGTTTTTGTGTTTCAATACAAAGCAGGGAGTTGCGACAATCCTGAAGCGTGCCGAGCGAGCTGGAAAGCTAAATAAGACCAGCATAAATTTGGTGTTTTCCTCTCGGCTGTCGGGTTCAGGGACTTGGGTTGCACTTAATCACACTGGTTTGCCACCCACATAAAATTGCCAATTGAAAATCTACACTCCTTTAGTCATCAACGGTGCGATTGACAATCAAGCATCCAGGATACAAGCCCCCGGATTCATTCCGAAAGCAGACTCAGGGCCCAGAAATAAAAAACCTGTATCCGATAAAGGAGCCCCCGAATTTATCCGTGCGGTCAAGGCTTCAATCTAAAATCTCAAATCTCAAATCTCAAATCGATTGACTGCCTTCGGGGCTTAGTTGTGAGTTATGAGCGATCGAGATTTCAACTCTCAACTCTACAATCTAAAATCTACAATCCAAAATCTAAAACCTAAAATCTAAAATCTAAAATCTAAAATCGGCTGCTCCTGATGTCTATTCCTTCCCAAAAAGTTTCTAGCTCGAACAAGCTGATATACCAACGCTTGAAACAGGCGATCGACCTCAATTTACGCCGTCAAATTTTTATCGCCGCCTGCGACGACTTGTGCTTGCGGGACTGTCTGGCAGCCCGCTTGCACACAGAATTAATCGCAGAGAGCGCAGGCTCCGATCCTCGGATCGACTACCCCCGATTTGTCAGTTTGGAACTCGACTTGAGCGAGCCAAATCCTTGGGGTTCGATCGCCGCGTGGCTGACCCAACACCCACCGCCGCAAAACAGAGGCAGCTACAGCCGTTTGCCGGGATTTCAAATTATCGGGGCCGAACACCTGACCAGGCAGTCAGCATCCGTGCAGTGGTCGTTCCTGAGCTATTTGAGGGACATTGAAGCAAACCTGCAATTGTGCGAGTCTGCTCTGTTGCTGTGGGTGTCGCGGCCCTGGCTAAGTTCGATCGAGCAATCGGCCCCAGAATTTTGGCACTGGCGAACCGGAGTATTTGAGTTTGAAGGCGAACCAACTCCAGCTAAGGAAGACTTGGGGCACTTTGAGGACTTGGGGAACTCAGGAGACTTGCGAAACCTGCGGGACAGCGGAGACTTTGGCAACCAAGTTTTAATATCTTCTTTGTCTGAACAATCCCCAATTCCAGATGAACAATTCCCAATTTCCTATCCCCCGTCCCCAGCGCCAGATTCTAAATCCGTCCCATTGGGAGATGATGAACCATCCCCACCAATTTCCTATACCCCGTCCCCAGCGCCAGATTCTAAATCCGTCCAACTGGCAGATTTGGTGCTAGCAGCGGCTTCTGAGGATTTGGAAGCAGAAAATGATGCTGCATCAGAGGAGAATTTTCTGCCGCTGCAAACCCTGCAATACATCGAACTGCTGCAAGAACATCAGTGTTGTTCCGAAGCATTGGCTTTGGCTTATCACGGTTTGGGAAATTACTACCGCGATCGCATTTTGGGCGGAGACGTTTCAGAGCAAAACCTGACAATCGCCATTCGCGCGATCGAACAAGTGATTGCGTATCTCGAAGTTGACAGCAACTCGCAGCAAAATCAACCACTAACTGAGGAATGCGCGCGGCTGATTGCCCAATTGACAGAAAATTTAACTCAGTACGCCCAGGAGTCCAACAGCCTACCGCCAATTTCCGATTTGCTCAACGATCTCGGTACTCTCTACTGGATGCTGTCGCGCGATCGCACCAATGCCCTCAACGCCTCAGATCCGGTATCCAGCCTTGAACGCAGCATCGCCCTCTACCTTGAAGGTTTGAACCGAACAGATGCCGAAACCGTACCCCAAACCCGCGTTAGATTAAACAAAAATTTGGGAATCGCCTCGGCCGATTTAGCCCGCTATCGAGACAAGACAGAGAACTTGCAGCACGCAGTTGCAGCTTACCAACAAGCGCTGCTGGATCTAGACCCCGCCGTGGAGCCTCAGCAGTATGCTGCGGCTCAGAATAATTTGGCGACAGCATACTGGAATTTAGCCCAAGATGGTGAGCCGATCGTATATCTCAAAAGCGCGATCGCAGCTTACACCCAAGCCCTCTCCTGTTACAGTCCCGAACGAGAACCCCTCAACTATGCCGGAGTGCAAAACAACCTAGGTACCGCCTGCTGGAACCTCGCCCAGCACCAACCCTCAGAACCCCTGCTAGTCAGGGCGATTTCCGCCTACCGCGAAGCCTTGAAATACCGCACCAGAGAATTAGTACCCGCAGCAGCAGCAGCCACCTACAACAATCTCGGTACCGCTTATTGGCATTTGGCGAACCAGTTTCAGCAGAAACAGGCGCGGACGGAATCATTGCAGCAGGCGATTACCGCCTACGAAGCCGCCCTGGATATCGCCGGAGAGATCGATCGAACCAAACTCACTTTTGACGCCTTGGCCGCCCGTAACAATCTCGGACTAGCCCACTATCAACTAGCCACAGACCCAGATTTCGCCGCTAACAAAGTCGCACAGACAAGCCATCTAGAAGCAGCACTGCACCACCAGTTGCAAGTGTGCGCCGAATGGGGACAATATCTCAATGACAAAGGGTTAATATATGGGGATAAACTCAACCTGCAAGCCCCGGCAAACTCCCAAGCTGCTGATTCCCGGCAAACAGCATTGAGCTATATTGTCAAAACGATTAGAGCTTTCTATAGTGAATGTGGGCTGCCAGGCCAAAATTTAGCCTTATCCAAAGTTCCCGGAGATTTATTGCCCGAAATCTTGCGTAGGTTATAAATATGGCTATAACTATTAAAAGCTCAATTTTTTCGAGATTTGTATCCAGTTTTCTATTATTATGGCTGAATCTTCTTGCCTAATTCTTCAAGCAAACTTGTGGTCATGGCCCCTGTAAAAATCCTTGTGGTTGATGACGACCCGGCAATCCGAAATTTAATTCACCGTTTTTTGAGCCAGCAAGGTTATCAAGTTGAGTCTGGCGAGGACGGTCAGACGGGTCTGGAATTATTTGAGCAACTCAATCCTGACTTAGTAGTTCTAGATGTAAATTTACCTGATACAACTGGTTACAAACTGTGTCAAGAAATGCAAAGACGCACGGGCGTGTTTGTGTTGATGCTGACTGCCCGAACCGATGAAGCTGACAAAATGAAAGGGTTTGCCGAAGGTGCTGACGACTACATTACTAAACCTTTTAGTCTTGTAGAGATTGGAGCTCGCGTTGCAGCAATTTTGAAGCGCAAACGCATAGTTACTCCCGCCGAACAACAAAGTCTTACTTTTGGAGAGCTACTAATAGATCCGGTTCGCCGCGAGGTAATTCTCGGCAGTCAGATAGTTGCTTTGACTGCTTTAGAATTCGATCTGCTGTACTGTTTGGCCAGCAAACCCGGTCGCGTGTGGAGGCGATCGGAATTGCTGCATGAAGTGTGGGACTACGAGTATGTAGGAGCCGATCGCGTGGTGGATGTCCATATAGGTCAAATTCGCCGCAAAATTGAACTAGATCCCAATCAAATGCCGATGATTCAAACCGTCCGGGGGGTGGGTTACAAGTTTGAGCCAACAACCTAGTAGCATTCGCCGGCATGTCCGCCGGAACACCAGGCAGAAGGCTGTATAGGGGCGGGTTCACCAATATCTCTGATTCACATCCTCGATATTTGTAAACCCGCCCTCCCCACACAATAATTCAGATCGATCGAGTATCTGATTGTTTGTTCTGCAAATACTCGCCGACTTCTCGTGCACGATCGAAACCCCTTCGCACGCAATCTCCCAAAGCCACGCCGCCAACGTAGTTACTGCACAAATACAGCCCCGGCAAAGATTTTAAGCCCTCATCGATTTGTTGCAGGCGATCGAAATGCCCCAAATTGTACTGAGGAATCGCCCGCTTCCACACATTCACCGCTAAAACTTTTGGCTGTGGCACATCTGGTTTCAGCAAAATCCGAGACAAATCTCGGTGCACCTCCCGAACGATTTCTTCTGAGTCGAGATTGCCAATTTCCGAATCCGTAGCCCCGCCGATGTAACTGCTGAGAGTTTGCCACCCTGCAGGCGCGCGATCGGCAAATAAACTTGATGTCCAAATCGTCCCCAGAGTGCGAATTCCCTGCCCCCTCGGAATTAAATTTCCAAAACCTACTAATTTACCCTTGACATCCGAATGCGGATATGCTACTACCACGCAGGCAACCGTAGGATAAGTAAAAGCTTGTAAAGCGCTGCTAACTTCTGGTTGCAGAGGCTGCAACAAATCGGCTGTAACGTAAGCGGGGGTTGTCAAAACCACGGTACGCGCCTCAACTTCCTGCTGTCCGTCGGGCGTCGAGAATACAGCAATGTAAGTTTCGCGTTGTGTACGCTGGAGGCGAGTCAGGTGCCAGTTGAGTTTCACTCGATCGCCCAATTCAGCAGCGATCGCCTCTGGCAAAGCCTTCAACCCCTGCTTGAACGAACCCAACTCCCCCGGCCTAGTCTTAGGAACATTCGGGTCTGCAGGCATTTGCTTCGGTCTTTTCCTAGCAGAAAGCAGCGCCCCCGCCATCAGCCCGCCACCCAGATCAGCCATCTTTGCTACCCGGCCGAAAGCCGCCGCCGCGCTAAGTTGTTGGGGATCGCCCGCATAAACCCCAGAAACAAAAGGTTCCACCAACCGCTGCATCACTTCCTGCCCCAGATGACGGCGGAAAAATTGAGAAACAGTTTCCTCGTCACGCTGCTGCGAAAGTCCAGCGCCCATTGCCGGCGCGACAAACCCCAAAGCCCCGAACAACGCCCGCAGTTTCCCCGGAAAACTCAGCAACTGAGACTGAATCATCGCCGGTGGAGTCATCGGCACCGGTTGCAGTTTTTTTTGCCAATACACAAAACGAGGCAATTTGCGATCGGCAAAAATCAACTCCTGCTTCAATCCCACATCTACAGCCAACTTCATCAATTCCGGCGTCGGCGAAAAACTGTTCGGGCCCTCCTCCCAGAGAAACCCCCCCGCTGTCACAGTGGTGATGTTCCCGCCCACACGTCCCTGACTCTCAGCGACTAAAATCTTTAGCGAGGATGGATTCGTTGCTTCCTTGTGAAGTGCGTGCGCCAAACTCAAACCGCTAATACCCGCACCCACAATCAAGGTATCTAATAGTTCCATATTACATAGAAAAATATCGCAATCTTTATGTTACATGGCTTTGCACGGGTTGCGTTCTTTGCTTCGGGTACTGCCAAACCGCTTTCAGATTACCGAATCGGGAATTGGGAATCGGGAATTTGGAATTGGGAATCGGTAAGCTATCCGGCATTTCTTAAGCATTTTTCTCGCAGGTTGTGGATTAACCTCTGCCCACATCCCCGTCTCCCCGTCTCCCCGTCTCTCGATCTCGCTTTTGTATCCGCTGGGTCTGGTGTAAAAAAAGACCATCTGCTGTTATTAAGCTATATTCCCAAAAATACTATTTATTTAAAATTTTTGTATTATAGGGAACAGCGCCGAAAATTGCACTGGGAAACGCAGTAGTAAAGTGTCCAAAAAGATTTGAGTGGGTTAAACTTATATGTTGCACCATTCTCAATTAGCCTTTTATGAACAGGCTTTTCGGCCTGTTCCACAAAATATAAATTTTCTTGTGGAACAGGCCGAAAAGCCTGTTGCTGACAATGGTGCAAGATATCAGTTAAACTAACTTTAGGAAAATTTTAGAGCTTAAGCAAGTCAGCACCCCGCTCTCAACAGATGGGGCTTTATGCCCTAATCAAAAGAGAGAGTTGACTAGCTATCGTTTTAACTGATTACGTTATCAAAAATATGGGTGTAAGCCCAAGCTGCTAGGCGATCGCGCGTGAAATATTTGAAACGGTAATTGTTCCGTTGAAAGTAGATCATAAAAGTACCAAGTGTCGAAGTAGCCCCCTCTAGCAATAATCAATATTCAAGGCGGTTAAAACTGCCTGATGAGTGTTTTCCTCGATCGGTCTACTCACATCTTGCACCATTCTCAAGAACAGGCAAGATGCCTGTTCCACAAAGAGTTAATTTCTTGTGGGTTGGGCATCCGGCCCGCCCATAAAAGCTTATTGAAAATGGGGCAACATATGAGTCTAAAGACACGAGGTTTCCACAATACTAAGCTTTTCTCATGAAAAAATACCCATGCAGGAAGTTATCAACTCGTTTCAGTCTTTTTTCTCTAACTCTGTTGATGCTTTCCTAGAGTGCGATCGACAGCAAAAGTACCTATCGATCAATCCAGTCGCTGCTGCTTGGATGGGATTGGAGCCGGCTGAAATAGTCAACAAAACTAATCAGGAATTATTAAAATTATATCCCAATAATGCTGCTGTCAAAAATATAATCTCGCAGATTGATTCTTGCCTGCAACAAGTATTTATTACCGGGGAAAAACGGCTGGCAATTCATGAGGTGACGACGGCAGACGGCGGGATTAAAATTTACGAAACTGCTTACACGCCAGCGGTGGATGCCTCTAGCAAGCAGATGCGGGTTTTGGGCGTCGGTAGAGATATCACCAGGCATTACCGCTGGCAGCAGCAGAAAACTCAACAGTTGCGCCGATCGAACCATTTACTGTGGTTGAATGCAGCTAACAGTCCCCTGGCAATGGTGGGCTGGGATGAAGATTTTCGGATAGTTCAGTGGTCGAAACGCGCCGAAGAAATCTTTGGCTGGACATCCGATGATATGATGGGCAAGCAGTTCGGCGATTTGGCTTTGATTTGCGAGGAAGATCGAGAGGCTGTAAGCGCGATCGAGCTTGAACTGGCAACCGGCAACGGCAATACTTCAATTAACCGCAACTATACTAAAAGCGGACAGGTAATTTGGTGTCGCTGGTTCAACTCGATTATTCGCAGCGGCGACACTTTTACCGTGCTTTCTTTGGTGGAAGATATCACCGATCGCAAACGGTTGGAAGCAGAAAAAGCCCAAGCTTCTCGCCTCACAGCAATGGTAGCCGATGTGGGTATTGCCCTTACCAAACACCCTGAAGATATCCTGCTTCCCTGCTGCGAGGCAATGGTGCGAAATCTCGATGTCGCTTCGGCTGAAATTTGGACTTTCAACTCTCAACATAATGTTTGCCAATTGCAAGCAGCATCGGGAATCTACAGCCGCACAGACGATCGGGCTAGGTTTATTGAAAGTAAGGTTAACTTTATAGCCAAACAGCAAAAACCGGAATTTGACTGCGGATTTGAACTGAACAATTTTGGCCTCCCAGAGGAAGAATCCGCAAAAGCAACAGATGAGCAAAGTTCCGAAGTAGCAATTATCAACACCAGCCAAAAGCCGACAAATTGCCCAATCCCCAAGCAAATTTTCACCTTCGCCGGCTACCCTTTGATAGTCGAAGAACGGCTGGTGGGAGTCATGGTAATTATCAGCCGCCAGCCGCTGACAGCACCGTTTCAGGAAACTTTAGCATCGGTTGCGGATGTCATTGCTTTAGGCATCGAACGCAAGCGTGCAGAATCGGAATTAAAATCAGCTAGAGCTTTCCTCAATTCCGTAGTAGAAAATCTGCCGGTGGGAGTTTTTGCTAAAGATGCTTCTTCGCTGAAATTTGTGCTGTGGAATAAAGCGGGAGAAACGATCGCCGGTGTTACCTCTCAAGAGGCGATCGGCAAAAATGACTACGATATTTACCCCAAAGAACAAGCTGATGTTTTTACTGCTCAAGACAGGGAAATATTGACCGGTGAGCACAACCAATCTACTGTTAAAGACATAGGCGAAGAGCCGATCCAAACTCGCCACAAAGGTATGAGAATACTGCACACCCGCAAAGTGCCAATTCTCGACGCTGCAGGCCGTCCTCAGTACGTTTTGGGGATTACTGAAGATATTACCGAACGCAGGCAGGTAGACGAAAGCGTGCGCCTCTACGACCAAATTGTCGAGAATATGCAAATTGGTTTGTACGTCTACCATTTAGAAAATATAGACGATGACAGCACTCTCAGGGCGATCGCATCCAATCCTGCAGCTACCCTATTTACCGGATTAGAAATGGCGGATGTTTTGGGTATGACAATCGACGAGATTTTTCCCCACCTGCGAGCGAAAAATATTCCCCAAGCATTTGCTTCGGTAATTCGCACCCAGAAAGCCGTAGAACTTGAAGATATTGAGTGCGATGAAGGGGGTCGAATAACTCGCGCTTTTTCTATTAAAGCTTTTCCATTACCCAACAACTGCGTCGGTGTTGCTTTTGAAAACATTACTGGTCGCAAGTGCCTAGAACTAGAACTGCAGGCGTCTTTGGAAAAAACCGAACGTTCAGAACAACTCCTGCGTACAGTAATAGACAAAACTAGCGACTGGATTTTGGCCAAAGACAAAAATTTTCGCTGTATTTTGGCCAACAGGAGTTTCGCTCAAGCGATCGGCAAAACAGTCGAAGAGATAATTGGCAAATCAGATTTAGAATTAGGATTTTCAGAAGAACTCGTGTTTGGGAATTGGGCCAGAAATATCCGAGGCTTCCGCACAGACGACTCTGCTGTACTGGCCGGCGAAATCATCCACAATCCCTGCGATCCGGCAACTCTTGCTGACGGTTCAGTACATATTTTTGATACCCAAAAACTTCCCCTGCGCGACGCTGAAGGTAATGTATTTGCAGTGCTAGCTTTCGCTCACGATATTACCGAACGACATGAATCGGAAGCAGCTTTGCGTAGAAGTGAATCCAGATTTAGGTCTTTGGTAGCTAATATTCCCGGAGTGGTTTATCGCTGGAGGTGCGATTTTTCGACTAATTTTATTAGCGATGCCGTTTACTTATTAACGGGCTACCATGCGGCAGATTTTATTTGGCTTTTGGACAGGAGATGCCGGACTTTTGCTAGCATTATTTACCCGGAAGATTTGGCCAAAGTAGAAGCAACTATTCGGCAAGCCATAGGAAACAAAGAGTCTTATAACTTGGAATACCGCTTGCTAGCAGCAGACGGCACGGTTAAATGGGTGTGGGATAAGGGTTCTCCTGTGTTTGACGCAGATGGAAACGTTTGCTATTTGGACGGGGTGATTTTTGATATTAGCGATCGGTACTACGCCGAGGAAGCATTGCGCCAAAAAACTTTAGAGTTAGAAGCAGTTTTTCGCGCTTTGCCTGATTTGTATTTTCGACTAGATGCTGACGGTATAATCGTGGATTATTTATCAGGAACTTCTTCGAGTTTATACGTACCTCCCGAACATTTTATTGGTCAACGAATCACAGACATATTACCACCCAATGTCGCCGGCAAATTTGCCCAAGCAATCTTTGAAATTTCCGAAACAAGAAATTCAATTGATATAGAATATTCGCTTTCTATGTCGGAAGGAGAAAAAACTTATGAAGCCCGACTGTTGCCGTTTAATTCCGATCAGATTATTATTCTAGCCCGCAATATTACCCAGCGCAAACAAGCCGAAGCTCAATTAAAACATAAAAATCGCCAGCTAGAGCAAACATTGAAACAATTAGGCAGGACTCAAGCTCAACTAATTCAAGCGGAAAAAATGTCGGGTTTGGGACAGCTAGTGGCGGGAATTGCTCACGAAATTAATAATCCTGTCAGTTTTATTTACGGTAATATCACTTACGCTAGTGAGTATGCCAAAAACTTGCTGGAACTGTGCAGTTTGTACCACGCACACTACCCGGAACCTGTTGCTGTTATCCAAGATTTGGCAGAAGAAATAGAACTAGAATTCATGAAAGAGGATTTCCCGCACCTGCTGACTTCAATTCAAACGGGAGCAGATCGAATTCGCCAAATAGTTCTGTCTTTGCGTAACTTTTCCCGCCTGGAAGAATCCGATCTTAAGCGTGTTAATATTCACGAAGGAATAGAGAGTGCTCTGTTAATTTTGCAACACAAGATTAAAGAAAATGGTAGAAATCGTCCTATTCAAATAGTTAAAGAATATGGGAACTTGCCGCAGATACAGTGCTACGTGGGACAGTTAAATCAAGTGTTTATGAATATTTTAAATAATGCTATTGATGCTTTAGCGAATGTCAGGCAGAGGAAGTTGGAATTGGCGAGTTATGTGGAAGAGGAAGGGCAAGATTTTGCTAGTTTACCTTTAAGTTGTGACACATTGCCTTGGATTCGGATTCGCACGGAGGTGTTGGAGAATAATCGGGTTGCGATCGTAATTTCCGATAACGGGTCGGGAATGGCAGAGTCTGTTAAATGTCGGGTATTTGACCCGTTTTTTACTACTAAACCAGTAGGCAAAGGTACAGGTTTGGGACTGTCTATCTCCTATCAGATTGTGGTGGAAAGACACGGAGGGACGCTGCAGTGTCTTTCCGCGCCGGGAGAGGGAACTGAATTTGCGATCGAGATTCCAATTCGGCAGAGGTAATGAGTCATTGGTAATTGGTAGTTGCACGAGAAAAATGATAATCTAATTAAAGGTTGTAAAAGTCAGGAATATTAGCATGGTATACAAAAGCATACATACTTCTAATGCAGTTGCAAAACCAATTAAAGATGAGGATGATGATGATTCCTACGTTGACTATTTTTATGACGATCCGGGGGCTCCGCCGGGAACTCTCGACTTAGAACCCGATGCGCCACCTCCGGAGATTGTATTAATTGACTATTGCGAAACAGCAGCTACTCGCGCCCACTTGGCAAATCCTCAAGAAGGTGCTGCGTATTTAGATACAGCATCTGTTTCTTGGGTGGATATGTTGGGATTAGGAAACAAAGAAACTTGGCGGCAAATGGCCGAAGTATTTAATTTGCACGTAATGGCTCAGGAAGATGTAGTTAATGTTCCCCAGCGACCGAAAGTTGTAGATTATGAAGAACACATTTTAATCATTGCTTGGATGGTGATGCTGCATCCAGAATCAGATACTTTTCATAAAGAACAAGTAAGTTTTATTTTGGGCAAGCATTACCTGCTAACTGTTCAGGAAGAACCGGACTATGATTGTTTTGGGCCGGTGCGCGATCGCATTCGTAAAGGACAAGGAATGATTCGCAAACACGGAGCCGATTATCTGGCTTATACTCTGTTAGATTCGATTATAGATGGATTCTTCCCTGTATTAGAAGTTTATGGAGAGCGCATTGAACAATTAGAGGATGAAGTGGTGCTAAACCCCACCCGCAAAACGCTGGAAAAAATCTATAAGATCCGGCGCGAATTGCTGACGCTGCGCCGCGCCATTTGGCCGCAGCGGGATGCAATTAATGTTTTGATTCGAGATAGCAGTGATTTGATTAGTCCAGAGGTGCGAATTTACCTGCGCGACTGTTACGATCACACAGTGCAGGTGATGGATATGGTGGAAACATATCGAGAGTTGTCTTCTGGTTTGATGGATGTTTACTTGTCTTCGGTTGGTAATAAAATGAATGAAATCATGAAATTGCTGACGGTTATTTCGAGTATCTTTATTCCTCTAACTTTTGTTGCGGGAGTATACGGGATGAATTTCAATACAGAGAAATCACCTTGGAATATGCCGGAACTGAATTGGTATTTTGGCTATCCGCTTTGTTGGGCGCTGATGGTAGCGATCGCCTCGGGTTTAGTTTACTTCTTCTGGCGGCGCGGCTGGTTTGATAATTTTTCTACTGTGGTGAAAGATGACTCAGTAAAGTAACCGGATTTAAGACTTGAGATTGGGGATTAAAGATTGAAAAATCCAAAATCCTGTTATGTAAAAAGGTTTCCTGCCCCTAGTTGAATCCGTGCGATAAATCCTGGCATGATAATTCCCAACTTTTGGGCCTCCAGATTCATCCGTGAGTGATTTTAAGGGGAGTTGCAGGGAAATTTAATTGTTGGGCGGGCTTTCGGGCCCACCGTACAAGAGTTTGAATAAACTGAGATGTTGCACCATTGTCAAGAACAGGCAAGATGCCTGTTCCACAATAAAATTCATCTCTTGTGGAACAGGCATCTTGCCTGTTCATAAAAAGCTTATTGACAATAGTGCCAGATGTGAGAATAAACACAAATGTCCAAATTAAGTGGGCGACAAGTTAAAATATTCAATCTCAAATCCCAAATTGATTGACGAACGATCGCGTACAATAAATCTGGGGAAAAAGTAGGCGCAGGCGGTTGCGGATTAGCGAAAGCTTGTCTGAGGAAAGTCCGGGCTCCCGAAAAACCAAACTTGCTGGGTAACGCCCAGTGCGAGCGATCGTGAGGATAGTGCCACAGAAAGATACCGCCAATTAGTCATTAGTCAGCAGTCATTGGTCATTAGTAAGTAACTGAGGATTTTTGACTGGGAAGCAACAACTAATTTGGTAAGGGTGCAAAGGTGCGGTAAGAGCGCACCAGCAGCATCGAGAGGTGCTGGCTCGGTAAACCCCAGTTGGGAGCAAGGTCGGAGGAACTATGGTTGGTTTTTTACCAGTTCCGTTTTTTGGTACCGCTTGAGGCGTCTGGTAACAGGCGTCCCAGATAGATAACTGCCCTCGAAAACTGCTTGCAGTTGAGAGAACAGAACCCGGCTTATGTCCGACTTTTTCCCCCCCCATTTAATTAAAATTACCGCTTGGGAATCAGGTCAACAAATCCTTTCGACCTGTTTTATGTTGGGAAAGGTGTGCATTGCACACCCGGAGGAAGATTTTGGGTAAGGTGCACCATAAGCACCCGGAGGAATATTGAGTCTTTCAACTATTTTTTTTTTATTAATATGAATCTGATACCAGTTAAAAAAAATAATGCAACTTTTGAAAAGCTCCAAACCCGGATAGTAGTCCGTGATTCCCACTTCTAAAATCTAAAATCTAAAATCTAAAATCTAAAATGGTATGATTTATCCGGGTCGCCAAAAGCAACTTGAAACATTAATTCAAAAATTGGGACTGACGAAGAATGCTTCGATAAAATGGCATCTCCTCGATTTAGCTTTGACTCATGCGAGCGCGTCAGCTAAGGCAAATTACGAGCAACTAGAGTTTGTCGGGGATGCAGTCGTGCGGCTGGCTGCGTCGGAATTGTTGTTTGAGATTTATCCTGACTGTACAGTGGGGGAATTTGCTGCTATTCGATCGATCTTGGTGAGCGATCGCATTCTTGCTAAAATCGCTGAAAGTTACGGGTTCGATCGCTATTTAATTGTTTCCAGCAGCGCCGCCGCAGACAAAACAGGCGCTGAGCCCCGGCTGGCAGATGCTTTGGAAGCGGTACTGGCTGCGCTTTATTTGAGTACCCAGACGTTAGAATTAATTCGCCCTTGGCTAGATTCTCACTTTCAACGCCTAGCGGCGGAAATCCGCAGCGATCCTGCCCGCCAAAACTACAAAGCTGCTCTCCAAGAGTTGACTCAAGGCAAATACAAAACTTTGCCCAAATATAGCGTGCAAGAAACCGGGACAGTGCAGGGCGGGGAGGATCGTTTTACCGCAGAAGTTCTCATTCAGGGAAAGTTGGTAGCAGAGGGAAAAGGTCGATCGATCAAAGCGGCCGAACAAGCAGCGGCTCAGGCAGCTTTCAATAAATTAGTTGACTGTTGACAGTTGACTGTTGACTGTTGACTGTTGACAGTTGACAGTTGACAGTTGACTGGTGTTATCAGTTATTGGTTATTTGTTAGCTGCTACCAATAACCCATAAGCAATAACCAATAACTACTGCCAACATTCAACAGTCAACAGTGATTTTTTTGAGTTAAAACATAGATAATAATAACAAAATATGCTATAATTACTGTGCGATTTTTGAAATTATAATTAATGAAAATCGGAATAGCTGTATTGGGTGCCGGTCGCTGGGGAGTTAACCTAATTCGCAACTTTCTCGAACATCCCAACAGCGAAGTTTTAGCGGTGGTAGACCCGAATCGAGATTCATTGGAGGCCGTTCAAAAACAGTTTAATCTTGATGCCTCGGTGATTCTAGCTACCGATTGGTCTCAAGTGCAAGCCTTGCCGGGACTGCAAGCTGTGGCGATCGCTACTCCAGCTTCCACACACTACACCCTCGCAGCAGCAGCGCTGAAACAAGGCTACCACGTCTTAGCCGAAAAACCCCTCGCCCTCAACCTGACTGAAGCAATAGAACTCTGTCAATTAGCCGAAAAACAGCAGCGGCAACTGTTCGTTGACCACACTTATCTGTTTCATCCAGCAGTCGATCGAGGCCAAAGAATTATTCAACAGCATCAACTCGGAAAATTACGCTACGGTTACGCCCAGCGCACCCATTTTGAACCGGTGCGCCATGACGTTGATGCCCTTTGGGACTTGGCTATTCACGATATCGCTATTTTCAATACTTGGCTGGAACAAATGCCAATTGAAGTAAGGGCGATCGGCAGTGTTTTTCCGAAGGAAGAAGGAAGAAGGAAGCAGGAAGAAGGAAGAGGGAAGAAGGAAGAAGGAAGTTCGGCAACGGATTCTGTAACGGATGTAACGGATGTAACGGATGTCAGTCCGAGGGAAGTCGGAAGAAGGAATAGGGAAGAAGGAATAAATCAAGACGCAGCCGAAATTGAAAATCAATTTGCTCCTTCACTCCTGACTACTAATTCTGCAGAAAAACTAGCAGATTTAGTTTGGGTAACGCTCACCTATCCCGACGGATTTCAAGCATTTATTCATCTGTGCTGGCTAAATCCCGACAAACAACGGCGCTTAACAGTTGTTGGCAGTTTGGGAACCTTGATTTTTGATGAAATGTCGCCAGAAACTTCCCTGATTTTGCAGCGCGGCAATTCAGATTGGCGAGGGGAAGAGAATAACTCTTTTGAAAGTGCGCTCGCGCCGCAGCCAACGGGCCTGAGACACCGCGAAGTGTTGACTTTAGAACAAGTAGAACCGCTGAGGAGAGTGTGCGATCGCTTCCTCAACTGCGTGCAAACAAATACCCCCTGTCTTACCTCTTCGGGCGCGGCCTCGGTCGAATTAATCCGCATTCTCAGCACTTTGAGCAAATCCCTCGAACTCGGCGGACAGCCCCTAATACCATTTTAGATTTTAGATTTTAGATTTTAGATTGGGAAAATCACTCCTTAACTTTTGGAATTTCCCTTTTCCGTTACTAAATCCGGGCTGTGAAAATAAAAACTTGACTGCTGATTGACAGGCAAAGAAATCATCACCGTAGTACCTTGATTCACGCCCGCGCTGTGCAGGGTAATGCTTCCGATCATAGATTCCATGATCCTTCGGGAGATAGCCAAGCCCAAACCGTTACCGCCAAACCTGCGAGTTGTAGAACCATCAGCCATCACAAAAGGTTGAAACAATTTCTGCTGGTGCTCGGGATCGATACCAATTCCCGTATCTTTAATTGTCACCACCACCCAATCGCTTTGACCGCTGGGGCCCGTCGTACTTTCCCCACTGCCGTTAAAACTAGCAGAAGTAGTCCTCGATTCTAGCCGCACAGATATACTAATACTCCCCGACTCTGTAAACTTAACGGCATTGCTCAAAATATTTAAAAACACCTGTTTTAGCTTCTCCGGATCGGCATGAACAATAATCGGATCGTGAGGCTCTGGCAAACTTAACTTCAAGCCTTTTTCCTCAATTTGAGTCGCTTGCAAATCAATCGCGTCTTCAAGTACCTGAGTAATATCAACTACTTCTAAAATCATGGAGAAGGTGCCGGATTCTATTTTAGCAATGTCCAAAATATCATTAATAATATTGAGCAATTGCATGGACGAGTCGTGGGCCCGCTGTAAAAACTCCATTTCTTCATCTCGGTCATCGCAGTAGCCGTCCCGCACAATTTGAATAAAACCAATAATCCCGTTGAGAGGCGTTCTTAATTCGTGAGAAATATTCCCCAAAAATTCATTTTTTAATTGATTGGCAACTTGCGCTTCTTTGGTTGCTACTTCCAATTCTTTGGCCCAGGCTCTGAGGCGCTGTACCATGCTGTTGAGTGCTTCTGATAGTTGATTAAATTCCCTAATTTGGAAATCTTGGGGCACTGTCTGCGACGCTTCCGTATCTACTTTCATCGCGTAGTCTCTCAGTTTTTCCACAGGACGCGCCAAGTCGCGAGACAGATATAAAGTCGCGATGATACTAGCAGCAACCAAACCTACAATTAAATTAAATAAAACTTGCTGAATTTCTTCCAAACCTGACAGAGCGTAATCTAAACGAGAGACAGCTAAAATAATCCACTTGCTGTTCTCCTGTGTAGTTGAAGGACTCGGGATAGCGGCGTATCCTGCTAGCAACTCTACACCATTTCTTTCAAAGGAAAATAGATGGAGAAAAGCTGTTCCGCCTGCGATCGCCCTTCTGACAATACTTTTTAGTCGAGCGGCATCTGCCTCTTGGTCGATATTGCGGCCCACGCGGTTGACATTAGGGTGGGCCAAAATTGTCCCATCTTGGTCGATCGCCACCGTATAGCCGGCTAGAGAACCCTTGGGAGCGCTGGTTTGCACAGGCAAGGCTGAGCGCAAACTCAAAGCATAACTCAACTGCAGGGTATTGCTCCGACGAATGTAAACAGGAGCGCTCAACACCAAACTCGCTTGGCTATCGGGGCCTTCTTTACCCGCCTCGGGAAAATCCTCAGCCCCCAAAGCCACCTTCTGATCGTTTGCTGTCCCCTGTCGCTGCGGAGGTAAGGACAGACTGATGTAAACGCTCTTGTCGTCCAGCAGCGTTTGCTGCTGCTGTACGGGCGGCCAAAATTTTGCCGGCAACGACTGAATCGGCTGCTGCCCGCAAGTGCTTGCTATCACTTGATTTGTCTTTAAGTTAGTCAATTGCAAGCAATCAACCTGCGCTGGCAACCGCTGCCCTAATTGCGCGATAAACTTTTGATAATCCTTCGGATCTACCGACTGCAACATCGAGCTTTCCGAAGCGCCGATCAGATTCGATTTCAGCGATTTCGCCCACTGTTCAATAGTTTCTGCTTTTCTGACTGCACTTTCTGTCAAGTTTTGACGAGCAGTTTCCAGAAGCGTCGAGCGTGCCTTGCGATAGGTAACATACTCCCCCACCAGTAGAACCGGTACGCTGAGCAACAAAATCCGCGACAGTAAAATACGGCGAAAGGAGGATTGACCTAACTTAACCATAGGAAATATCTAAATTAAGGTGCAACACCCAACAGCGACCATTAAAGTGAAATAAACCAGACCGAAAGCGTGAATCTGTCTAGGGGGGCTCTGCTGACTGGACAACACAGCTTCCGAACAACATTTAAACACAATTATAGAAGCCACTGTAGTAATCTCGATTCTAAGTGTGTGGACTTAAAGAGGCTTAGCAATTTGTTTGGCAAATGCCTGTGATTTCGGTCACACTTCCCTTCTCAATTTTCGGCTCGATTGGCACCCGATCGCCCAGCGGCCCATTTTTCAGGCTGCCAAAAGCGTCGGGTGGACATACCGCAGTTGCTTGAAGCTAGAATCGCATAGATGCACTCTCACACCCAAATTAACGGGCAAAAAGTTCTGTCTCCGGGTAGTACACAGAGAGAATTTTGCTCGATCGGACTTTTTCTTTCCGAATGCCTTATGCCTTCGAGAGATGGGCCAGAGATGGGCGATGCGAGATTTTGCACCCTGTCAAAGATTTCTTTTGCCATCCGATTGATTCGGTGACAATAATTCACCTGTCAAACAAAAAGAATGAGATGATCGAGCTGCCGATCGACTCTGACCACTCTAATATGGGGAACCTTGGCCCAAACAATGCACCCACGCTCCGTATGGCGATCTCGGCAATAATCTCCCTAGCTTAATCGATGAAAAAAAACTTTAGCAATTATACGTATTATTACACAAATAACCGTCCCAGATATCATCACGCTTATTTGATATCTCCCCTTTTAGAAATGCTGGGGGCACTTCAGCAGGCCAGCAAGACAAAACTCCGAGTTTTGGATCTCGGCTGTGGCAATGGCAGCCTCAGTCACGTCATAGCAGAGCACGGCTGCGAAGTTGTCGGCGTTGACACTTCTGCACCCGGAATTGCCATCTCCCGTCAAAGTTTCCCCGAGTGTCAGTTTATCGAAGCAGATATTTACGACCTCCCCGATACCGATATTCTGAACTCATTTGATGTTGTCTTAGCTATTGAAGTAATCGAACACTTGCTTTATCCTAAAGAAATAGCAAAAACTGCAAAAAGATGCCTCAATCCGGGAGGAAGACTAATTATTTCCACACCCTATCACGGCTATTTAAAAAATCTTGTTTTAGCGGTTTCTGGCAAACTAGATAAACATTTTACCGTTCTTTGGGATAACGGTCACATTAAATTCTTTTCAGTAGAGACGCTGACCAAGTTATTAACATCTGAAGGATACACAGACATAAAATTTAAATTTGCTGGTCGGTGTCCCTATCTTTGGAAATCAATGTTATGCTCTAGTACGTTCTCGCCAGAAGCGGAGAAATCAGGAGTTTTGAGTTGTGATTTTTCAGCCCATTAAGTTTTCTGAATAGACAACCAGCCCTCATGAAAAGTAAAAGATAACTTTTATGGTGAAACAAATAAAATGACTGTTGGCGTTTGGATATTAGGCGATCGACTTTGGCAGAACCAAGCTGCTATCAACCGCACAGATGATAAATCTTCCCTACTGGGATTTCCTAGCGCGCCACCGGGACAAACTTCAGTCGATCGGTCGCATGAGCTTTCTCTTAGCCAATCTAGACAAAATGCCGCCTGCTGAATTGGCAACCATCCGCCAAAAAGCGGCAGAGTGGCACTTAGGAAGTCATTAGTCAGTAGTCAGTAGTCAGCAGTCAGTAGTCATTTTTTATTTGCTACCCATGCCCCATGCCCCATGCCCATGCCCCATGCCCTTTGCAATTCTTATTTTTTCCCTGACTTTTCCCTAAACATTCCACAGCGTTTCCACAGGCCAGTCTGAGGTTTTCCACAGATTCGACAAAGTTTTCCACAGAAATTAACGGCACGGTAGCATCTTGCTGCGGAATTGGGGATTTCCTTAACTTGCTGCCTAATTCCTCATAAACCCCCCAACACATAAAGATATGTAACAAAAAAATCCCTGAAAAGCTGATTATTTGGTAAACCTTTTTTTTATCTAAAGGACTTTGTAATATTTCGCAACATTGACAAACCCACCCCCTCATAGCGCACAATGATGCGACCGACCTAAAAAAAAGCGCTCTGATTTCGGCTGTGCCTGCACCTGTATCCGGCCGAAGGGGGGGTTCTGTTTTCAATTTATTAGCGAGACTAAAAAAAATGATGAACCCAACAGTCAGTATTTTTGCTGAAATTCCCGAAACGCTGCACGATTCTCTCAAAACTTACCTAGAAACCCATCCCGAATGGGATCTAGACCGAGTATTTTGCGCGGCCCTGTCGCTGTTTTTGTTGCAGAATGCCGATAGCGGTACGCCTGAAGCTTCGCGCAGTTATCGCCAAGCTGCGAGAGTTTATCTCGAAACTTTGTTTCAATCTCCTCAAGACTTGCACAGCAACAATGTAACTCCGTCGTCTTAAAGGATCAGGGGAGAGGGGGAGACGCGGTTTCTGGGAAGGATTTTAGTTTACCGAGAGGGCGCGCACTACAGAGGTGGCAACTTCAGCTTAAAATCCCTGAGAACTATCGCTTATAGCTTAATGCTGAGCCCCATTGCATCTCCCTTAAGAAGCAGGCCGGTTTCATTCTCATGAAAATCGCGATTTTGTAGGGTAGTGCTACCCCTACTCCCCGTGCCTACCCCCTCCACGGACGAGGGAATCGGTGTTTCAAATATCGGGGCAGCCACGGGGGGATTGGGGCAACCACGGGGGGATTGGGGCAACCACGGGGGGATTGGGGCAACCACGGGGGGATTGGGGCAACCACGGGGGGATTGCCCCTACAAGAGAATGAAAAATCCCCCCGGACTATCAGGGGATGCCGGGAGGGTAAACTGCCTTAATCGTCAAACAGTAGACGGGTAGTACATAAGACGCGCTTGTCACCCATCGTGCTTATGGCGCACTCTACAGACTACAAACTAATGGCTGAAGACTACATCATGCCCATGCCGCCCATGCCGCCCATGCCGCCCATGCCGCCCATGCCGCCCATGCCGCCCATGCCGCCCATGCCGCCCATGTCACCCATGTCGCCGCCGGCTTTTTTCTTCTCGGGTTTTTCGACAATCACAGCTTCAGTAGTCAAGACCATACCAGCAATGGAACCGGCATTTTGTAAAGCCGATCGCACCACCTTAGCGGGGTCAATAATCCCAGCGGCAATCATATCTTCGTACACGTCGGTGAGAGCGTTGTAGCCAATGTTGAACTCGCTCGCCCGCACTCGCTCGATGACGATCGAACCTTCAACGCCGGCATTATCAGCAATTTGACGCAAAGGTGCTTCCAAAGCTTTCTTCACCAAGTCAGCGCCTACTTGTTCTTCGCTGTCTAAAGTATTTCTGATCGCATCTATTTTTGTAATCAGGTGAATTAGCGTCGTCCCACCTCCGGCAACGATACCTTCTTCCACAGCAGCTTTCGTAGCGTTCAAAGCGTCTTCAATACGCAGTTTACGGTCTTTGAGCTCGGTTTCGGTAGCTGCGCCGACTTTAATTACAGCGATGCCGCCGGCGAGTTTGGCGATGCGTTCGGTTAGCTTTTCCTTGTCGTAGTCGGAATCCGTCGCTTCTAGCTGCTTGCGGATTTGCTCGATCCGTTTTAGCACGTCAGCTTTGTGTTCTTCGCCTGCAACAATGATCGTGTTTTCTTTGTCGATCGTAATTTTGCGGGCGGTACCGAGCATTTCTAGGGTTGCGGTATCGATGCTGAGTCCGACTTCTTCAGAAATCAGTTGACCGCCGGTGAGCACGGCGATATCTTGAAGCATAGCTTTGCGTCGATCGCCAAAACCAGGAGATTTGGTTGCTGCGATGTTCAATACGCCGCGGGCTTTGTTGACTACCAGAGTTGCCAAAGCTTCGCCTTCAATATCTTCGGCGATAATTAGCAGCGGTTGACCGGTGCGGGCGATTTTTTCGAGAACTGGAATTAGTTCTTGAATCGAGCTAATTTTTTTGTCGGTAATCAGGATGCGAGCGTTTTCGTACTCAACTTCCATGCGATCGGTGTTAGTGACGAAATACGGAGAAAGATATCCGCGATCGTACTGCATCCCTTCGACAACTTCCAATTCTGTTGTCAGAGATTTGGACTCTTCTACAGTAATTACGCCGTCTTTCGTGACTTTTTCCATTGCTTGGGCAATCATGGCGCCGACTTCTTCGTCGTTACCGGCGGAGACAGTGGCGACCTGAGCAATGGCGCTTCCTTCGACGGGTTTGGCCAATTTCTCGATTTCCAGCACCAAGTGGGCGATCGTTTTTTCAATACCCCGGCGCAGCGCGACTGGGTTTGCGCCCGCGGCTACATTCTTCAAACCTTCGCGAATGAGGGATTGAGCTAGAACCGTTGCGGTTGTTGTGCCGTCGCCTGCGATATCTTTAGTTTTGGAGGCGACTTCTTGAATTAAGCGAGCGCCGGCATTTTCCAGGGGGTCTTCGAGTTCGATCTCCCTAGCAACGGTGATACCGTCGTTAACGATTTGGGGAGCGCCGTATTTCTTTTCCAGTAGGACATTCCGGCCTTTCGGGCCCAAGGTGATGCGGACAGCATCGGCGAGTTGATTGACGCCACGTTCTAGTGCCCGCCGAGATTTGTCGCTAAATGCAACTATTTTGGTCATGTTTGTCTCCAATCGCTTACATTAGCAAATTTAGCACTCTCTGAGTCTGAGTGCTAAGTTGATCGATTTTTGATTGTAGCGCGCCTCAACGGTGTGGGGGATTGGGGGGACGGATGGGAGATTTGGGCGAGCTCGTTCCGGGTGGCTAAGGACAGGGCATTGCCATGTCCCCACAGATCTCGTGTCAGCACAGATATAATGTGGTTTGTTACCAAAAAATTGGGTCTAAAGCCCCGTCCTTATAGGACGGCTTTAATTCATCAAACTATGAATAATTGTTGAGTGTACAGATTTGCAAGTAAAAGTCTTTGTATAAGTGGTAAACTATTCCCATGATAGTATTAGAGTTTAAGTTAAAGGGCAAAGCAGAGCAATATCTGATCATCGACGAGATGATCAGAACAGCTCAATTTGTCCGAAATAAAACTCTAAAGTATTGGACAGAAAATCAAGGAGTTAAGTTAGTAGACCTGTACAAACAATGCGCCATCATGGCAAAAGAGTTTGAATGGGCCCGTAAGCTTAATTCGATGGCACGTCAGGCGATGGCCCAACGTGCCATTTTTGCTATCCAACGTTTTTTTGCTAATTGCAAAGCCAAGAAACCAGGGAAAAAGGGCTATCCACAGTTCAAGAAACATACTCGATCTGTTGAGTATAAAACTTCGGGTTGGGAACTTTCTACCGACAAAAGATACTTGACACTCAAGGATGGTTTTGCTGCTGGAAAGTTCAAGTTAATCGGTAGTCGGGATTTGCATTTCTCTGCGTCCGGTGAGATAAAACGAATCAGAATTGTACGTCGTGCCGATGGATATTACGCCCAATTCTGTATCAACGTGGAGCGGAAAGAGGAGCCTGTTCTTACTGGGAAAGCTATTGGGATAGACGTTGGACTAAACCATTTCTACACCGATAGCGATGGCGAAACGGTTGCCAACCCTCGTTACCTCCGAAAGAGTGAAAAAGCTTTGAAAAGATTGCAGAAGCGAGTTTCAAGGGAAGAAAAAAGGTTCTAGCAATCGGAAAAAAGCAATTAATACGTTGGGAAGAAAACACCTGAAGGTCACGAGGCAGCGTAAAGACTTCGCCATAAAGACAGCGTTGTGCGCGGTAAAATCTAACGATTTTGTAGCCTACGAAGACCTTCAAGTACGGAACATGGTGAAAAACCATAAGCTTGCTAAGTCCATTAGTGATGTAGCTTGGTCACAAACTTGATCATTATTTGGAGTATTTTGGGAAAGTGTACGGGAAAACAATAAGTGCTGTAGCTCCTCAATACACATCGCAAGAGTGTTCAAATTGCGGCAATCTAGTCAAGAAACCCCTGTCAACTCGAACCCATATTTGTGATTGCGGTACGGTATTAGATCGTGATCACAACGCTGCGAGAAACATTTTGGCAAAAGGCTTGAAACAGGTAGGAATCAATTTAAATACGGTGGGACACACCGAAATTAACGCTTGCGGACAGACCGATCTCTACTCTTTGATGGCAGCATCAATCAGCAAATCGACTGGCTGATTCAAGAATCCCTGTGCCTTCAGGCCAGGGAGTGTCAAATATCGATATAATCAGGTTTTGGTTGAGGCCAAAACCTAATTTTGATGGCGCGTTATCCCAAAGCAGAATTTTTATTAAAAATTTCTTAACTTGTGTTTTCGGTCATCTACCTTTCGATAGAGCTTCTATTCTTTTTTTTCAAACTTCTACCTTCTATAGCAACCACGCCCGACGATGATGACGTTCTTAATTGCTGAAACATGAGCTGAAGATTGCGCCTTCCTTCTTCCTTCTTCCTTCTTCCTTCTTCCTTCTTCCTTCTTCCTTCTTCCTTCTTCCTTCTTCCTTCTTCCTT